>CAZYSY010000021.1:0-16765 GCA_964650295.1 uncultured Caldilineales bacterium
ATGACCGACACCGTCGTCACCCAGCCCAAAATCGCCGCCAAAAATCCCAACAAAAAGCTCAAATTCATCATCGGCGGCGTTATCATCGTCCTGGCCATCATCTACCTTGGCTACGGCGCCATCAAAAACACGGGCGCTTACTACATCCCTCTGGATGAGCTCAACCAGAACCCCCAGGCCTACGTGGGCAAAAACATCCGGGTTTCGGGCGCAATCATCAAAGGCAGCGAAGATTGGGATCCCACCAACCTCATGCTCAAATTCGAGATGAGCGATCAGACCGGAGAGACCATCCTGGTCAGCTTTCATGGCAGCCGCCCCAACAACTTCGATGAGGCCACCGAAGCCATCGTCGAAGGCAGCATCCAACCCGATGGCAGCTTCAAAGCCGATAACTTGCTGCTAAAATGCCCCTCCCGCTACGAAGAAGCGCCCGACGCCAATCAATACCAGTCCATTGATTGACATCCTCATCTTACCATCTTCTTGATTCCATGCGGTCGTCTGCCGTGCAGGCGGCCGCGTGATGCGTTTTGCATCGGCAATGATACAAATTTAGTAACTATGCAGGTCTTCGTCTTCAATGCTTGATGCCAATCGATAAGATAGCATTTGCATCTGACGCCAAACGTCACAAACCATGCTCGTTACAGGCGTCGCAATATAAAATCACACGCCTGACGTTTTACGTTGGACGCCTTGGCAGTCAAAAACACTCATTCCATGGCATAAATCACGGTCAGGCATGCCACCTGAGTAGTTACCACCACACCTTTATTCATAAGCGATAGAACTCAATGACGATTTCATTCACCAGATCGCGTAACCCCCTCCTCATTGTACTGCTTTTGGCGCTGATCGTGGGAGCGGTCAGCTTGACGCCCACTGTTGCTCGCGCCCAAGATGGGGGGCAAACCGAGCCCACAGGCAAAGCATATCGGGGCAAAGCGCTGTTCGTCCAGCGCTGCGTGCAATGTCATGGCGAGCAGGGGCAAGGGGATGGCCCACTGGCCGAGCAAATCCCGAGCGAAATCCCCGATTTCACCGCGCCCGACTACGCCAGCGACATGAGCCCCCAAGATATCTTCGACGTCATCACCGAAGGGCGCATGGACAAGATGATGCCGCCCTGGGGCGACATGCTCAGCGAGGAAGAACGTTGGGACTTGACTGCATACGTGTGGTCATTGCACATTCCACCAGCCGCCCCAAAAGAGGCCACCGCCTTGTTTGAGGCCAAATGCACCGAATGTCACGGCTCCAGCGGCGCGGGCCTGCAGGACGACACGCCCGATCTCAACGATTCCAAATGGCTGAGTGCGACCGATGCCGCGCTGGCGGCCGCGTTCACCCAGGCGCCGCATCCCGATGTGGGCGCACTCAGTGCAGACGACCAGCAGCTTCTCGCCATGGCCGTCCGGGGATTCAGCCTGGGCTTCGATCAAACGCAGGTCTCGGTGGAAGGGTTGGGCGATGTCGAGGTGCAGGTGGTCAACGGCACCACCGGCAACCATCTGGCCGATCAACCGGTGCGGCTGCTCATCTTCGAGCAGGAGCAATTTGCAGAGATGCGGGAGGGAACCACTGATGAGCAGGGACGCACCCAATTTTCGGGCCTGCCCACCGCGCCCACCTGGGCCTATGTGGTGGAAACAACCTATCAAGACCTGACCTATCACAGCGAGGTCGGACATTTCTCTCCCGACTCCAACAGAATCGAGCTCATCGCCTCGGTGTATGACCCCGGCGCCAGCGTGGATGCCGTCTCTATCGACCGCGCCCACTGGCTCATCGATCTCACCAATCCCAGTTTTGTGGATGTAGGCGAGGTCTACTCCTTCCTCAACGCCGCGGATCGGGTCTTCGCGGGCGAGATGAACCCTGGCGCCGACCGGCCCGCGGTGCTGAAAATCCCCCTGCCCGAAAACGCCATCCACATCAACGTCGAGGGCGAGACCCTGGGCGAGCGCTTCATCCTGGAAGGCAACATCCTGATCGACACCCAGCCCCTGCCGCCCGGCAACACCCAAATCTTCCTGCGCTACGCCCTGCCGGTGGAAGATGGCGGCGTCACCCTGGCCCACCAGATCATGTATCCCACCGCCATGCTCAACCTGCTGGCGCCCGATATCGGCATCAGCATCGATGCGCCCGACTGGCAGAAAGACGAGCCCATCCAGACCCAGGGCGGGGCTTTTCTCAACTACTCCATTTTCGATCTCCCCGCCGGCGCGACGCCCGTAGCCATCATTAGCGGCGTCAGTGAGGATTTGCTGACCGCACAGGCCGAGGGCGCAGAGCCGCAACAGATCGTCGATGGCAACGCCGCTCCGGGCATCTCCGGCATCCCCTACCTGCCCTGGTTCGTGCTGGGGCTGGGATTGGTGGTGCTGGGCGGCGGCGTGGCCATCGGCTGGAAGCGACATCAGCAAACCCTGGCCGACCGGCCCGCACTGCTGGAAGAACAACGCAAGGCCCTCATCGCCCAAATGGCCGCGCTGGATGACGCATTCGAGGCGGGCGAGATTCCGGCGGATGCGTATCATAAAGAGCGCAATACGCTGAAGCTGCAGATCATCGCCCTGATGCGCGAGGAAACGGACGAGCCGGAGGGCGACGCGGAGACGCCCAACATCGGCGAACGCCCCAAGATCCATCCCGAAGAAGATGAGATCGCCAGAGAGGAGCCGGAAACCAGAGAGGAGCAAGATGGCGGAGCCATTGATTGAGGTTGTGGGCCTGCGCAAGGCCTTTGGCCGCCATCGCGTGCTCAAGGGCATCGATCTCGCCATCGAGGCGGGCACATCGGTGGTGCTCTTCGGCCCCAATGGCGCGGGCAAAACCACCTTTCTGCGCATTTTGGCCACCCTGAGCAAGCCCACATCGGGCACGGTGCGAGTGGCGGGCGTAGACATCAAAGACAATCCCGAGGGCATCCGCCAATATCTGGGACTGGTGACCCACGCGCCCCTGCTCTACACCGATCTCAGCGCCGAGGAAAACCTGGCCTTTTACGCCCGGCTCTATGGCATCGATGCACCCGACCAGCGCATCCACGAGCTGTTGGAGCGGGTGGGACTGCTGCATCGCCGCCGCGACCTGGTGCGCACCTTCTCCCGCGGGATGGTGCAGCGCATGGCCATTGCCCGGGCGCTGTTACACAACCCTCCCATCCTGCTGTTGGATGAGCCGGACACCGGGCTAGATCCCCAGGCCGCGGAGATGATGACCGATTTTCTACGAGAGATCGGAGGCAGCGAGCGCACCGTGCTGATGACCACGCATCATCTGGAGCGAGGCCTGGAGCTGGCCGATCGGGTGATGATTCTGCAAGGGGGCAGGATCGTATTCGATGAGCAGGCGGCCGCGCTTTCTTACGAGGCGCTGCGCCCGACCTACGATGAATATGTGGGCAAGGGGGTGGCGGTGGCATGAAACGCTACATTCAGGTCGTCTGGGCTGTCTTGTGGAAGGATTTGCGCATCGAATTGCGCACCAAAGATATTTTTACCAGCATGGCGGTCTTTGCCGTGCTGGCGCTGATGATCTTCAACTTCGCGTTCGAACTGCGCGTGCCCGACAAGACCATGGTCATTCCCGGCGTGCTGTGGGTGACCATCACCTTCTCGGGCGTGCTGGGCCTGGGCCGGGCCTTCATCAGCGAAAAGGATCGCGGAAGCATGGCCGGGTTGCTGCTGGCTCCGGTGGATCGCAGCGCCATTTATTTTGGTAAGATGCTGGCCAGCCTCATCTTCATCCTGGTGATGGAGATTTTTCTGCTGCCCCTGATGGTGATCTTCTTCAACACCAACTTCATCTCCCCGCCCCTGCTGCTGGTGCTCTTTTTGGGCACCCTGGGATTCGCCGCGGTGGGCACGGTGTTTTCGGGCCTGGCGGTGAACACCCGCACCCGCGAAGTGTTGCTGCCGGTGTTGCTTTTTCCGGTGATGCTGCCGGTGCTGATGGCGGGCATTCGGGCCACCATCGGTTTCATGGAGGGCGATACGCTGGCCGATATGATGAAGTGGGTGAATCTGCTTCTGTTTTTCGATCTGCTTTATCTGGTTGTCGCTTATATGACTTTTGATTTCGTCGTGGAGGAATAATCCGCCTATGAATTTATCCCGTCGTCTTTTGCAGATTCTGAATGTCGTGGCGCTCATCGCCATGCTCATTGCGGTCTACGCGGCCCTGATTCAGGCCCCGGACGCCATCAACGTGGATCCCAGCATCCGCCCGGCCCAGCGCATCATCTACTTCCATGTGCCCTCGGCCTGGTCCAGCATGTTGGCCTTTTTCGTGGCCTTTGTGGCCAGCATCCTCTACCTCATCACCAAGCATATCCGTTGGGATATTTGGGCCCGCGCCGCGTCCGAGCTGGGCATCGCCTTTACGGTGGCCGCGGTCATCAGCGGCTCGTTGTGGGCCAAGCCCGCGTGGAACACCTACTGGACCTGGGATCCGCGGCTGACCACCTACACCATCGTGCTGTTGCTCTACATCGCCTACTTCATGCTGCGCGGGGCCATCGACGAGCCCAGCCGGCGGGCGAGGATGGCCGCGGTGTATGGCATTTTTGCGTTTCTCAGCGTGCCCCTCACCTTCATGTCCATCCGGTGGTGGAACACCATCCACCCGGTCATCGTGGATGCGCCCGATAGCACCAATAAATTCGGCCTGGGCCCCAACATGATGCAAGCCTTCATGATCACCAACATGGCATTCATCATCCTCTTCGTCGCGCTGTTGGCCAATCGCATCTCATTGGGTTGGGCCGAAGAGCGCATGGATGCGCTGAAAGAACGGTTGAATTTTTAGTGAGTCCGGAGTCCAAAGTCCGCTCACGGCTTACTGATTACTGATAACTCAATCAATCCTCACAGGAGTTTCACCCATGATTTATCTCGCTGCCGCGTATGGCGCCATCTGGCTGATGCTTTTCATTTTCGTTTTCAGCATTTTCCGTCGCCAGCAGAAGATCGATGCGGAGATCGGTGCGCTGGAAGATGCACTGGAACGGATTTCGCCCGAAGCGTAACATTTCCCCTGGCCGGGTGCATCTAAAATAGACCGAAGACGGGAGAGGAAAGACAGGCCGGGCATTTATGCCGGCGCTCCGTCCTTGGTTCCCGGTCATTTTCATCTCGGAGTCATCTATGAAGACAACAGTAAGCGCACGCGTCACATTCTTACACGCCCTGGCGTTGGTGCTGGGCTTCTCCGCCATCTTCACCTTGCTGGGAGCTTCGGTCGGGTTGCTGGGCGGTTACGCCCTCTATGATGCGCTGCCCGTCATCACCCGGGTGGGCGCCATCTTGCTCATCGTTTTTTCGCTGAAGGTGGCGCATGTCAAGATGAGCTATCTGGGATGGGGCGTCGCCGCGGTGGTGTTTGGCGGCATCACCTACTGGCTGGATCAATACCAGTTCGAGCAGAGCTACCGCATTCTCAACGCTCTGCTCATTGCTCTGGCGGTGTTCTCGGGCGCGGGCTGGGATAAATTCGTTCTGCTCATTTTCAGCGTCATCGTTGGCGGACTCAGCTTCATCACCAGCGCCGCGCCGGTTTTGTGGCTAAAAGCGTTGGAAACCGCGCTGGTCATCGTCACCATCTATTTCGGCAGCCGCACCGATGTATTCGATCGAGAGTTCCGCATGGATATGGGGGATAAGTTCGGCAGTGAGGCCACTTATTGGCGCAGCGCGCTGGTGGGGGTCATCTTTGCCGCGGGGTGGACGCCCTGTGTGGGACCGATTCTCTCGGGCATCTTGCTGTTGGCTGCGCAGGAGCAGACCTGGATGCAGGGCGCGATTTTGTTGGCTGCGTACTCTGCGGGTCTGGGCGTGCCTTTCTTGCTGGCGGGCGCGCTTTTCTCAAAGCTGACCGATTATCTGCCCAGGTTCTACAAGTGGCTGCCTACCATCAGCCTTATCAGCGGCGTTTTGCTCATCCTCATTGCGCTTTTGCTCTTCACCGACACCCTATCCCGGCTGTCGCAATATGGCGGCTTCCTCAGCTTCGAGCAAAGTCTGGCGGGCGAGGGCGGCACGACCCAGATTTCTCTCCTGTTCGCCTTTTTGGGCGGCCTGGTTTCCTTCCTCTCGCCCTGCGTGCTGCCTCTGGTGCCTGCGTATCTCGGCTATCTCAGCGGCGCTGTGCTGGGCGCGGCTGCAGCCACGGCGGATTAATGGCGCAATATCGAGCGTCGTGGGCTGTTGCAAAAGACGTTTTGATGATTTTTTCACTCCTCATCCCACCGGTTTTCCCATCCACCTCCTCACTCCATATCTTTGAACGATGGCCAAGAAATCGAAGAAAAAGCAGCGTTACACGTCCAAACATCAGCAAAAGAAGTCGAACAAAAACCGCCAGATTGCCATCGGCGTGATTGTCGCGGGCCTGGTGCTGGCCGCGGTGGCTGTGTTCATGTTCTTCGGCGGCAGTGGCGCGGGACAGTCAGCAGATGTCAGCAATCTACCTGATGGCCTGGCTGAAGCTACTCTAGCAGGCATAAAACGGGAAACGGGCGCCCAACCTTTGCAAGGGAAACCCGCTCCCAACTTCGGCTTCCGCTATCCCGACGGCCGACAGGTGACGCTATCCGATTTTCGAGGACAACCGGTAATCGTCAACTTCTGGGCGACCTGGTGCCCACCTTGTCGACGGGAAATGCCGGGCCTGGTCAAGGCGTATGAGGCCAGCAAAGATGACGGTTTGATGATCATCGAGGTGGATGTGGCGGAGTCTGCCAACAAAGTGGCGCCATTCGTGCAGGAATACAACATGACCATGCCCGTGGTGCTGGATCAACGACAAGAGGTCACCCGGCTCTACCGCACCGACTCCTTCCCTACCTCCTTCTTCATCGACAAGGACGGCGTGATTCAGGCCCGCTGGGTGGGCTATTTGCCCGAGGATCAGTTGGCGCTGAATTTGCAGAAAATCATGCCGTGACTGCTGGAGTCGTACAGATAGAGTGTGAGTTCGGCAAAGGCTGGTCAAGCCCCGCAACACGTGATGCGTCACTTCCTCATTATTTACGAATGACGTGTTGCTCCTTTTTTCTGCCTGGGCCTGACGATCATTTTCGTAGAAGAATCTCGAATCAATTCGAAAATAATGGATAACCTCCCCCTTGACCAGCGCGTGCAGGACATCGATTCCCCCTTCATAGAAAAATTAAGTGAGCGGGTGAATCGATTCGCGGATTGGATTGTGCGTCACTGGCTGGCGGTCCTCAACATGCTATTTCTGCTTTATGTGGGACTTCCATTTCTGGCTCCGGCGCTCATGGAGGTAGGTGCGGAAACGCCAGCGAAGGTCATCTACACCATCTATCGCCCGGCCTGCCATCAACTGCCCGAACGATCCTTCTTCTTATTTGGTGAATCTCCTGTGTATAATCGGGAGGAGCTGCCCACCAATGGTATTGCAAATAGTGAGAACGTCTTCGTGCGCCGCAACTACATCGGCGACCCCGAGCATGGCTACAAAGTCGCCATCTGCGAACGAGATGTAGCCATCTATGGCAGCATGTTTCTGATGGGGTTACTCTTCGCCCTGATGCGCGGGCATTTACCTAGACTGAAAGCCAAATGGCTGTTGGTTTTTGCCCTACCCATGATCCTGGATGGAAGCACGCAGTTGGTAGGCCTGCGAAGCAGCACCTGGCAATTGCGTTTGATCACGGGCGCATTTTTCGGCGTGGGCCTCATTTGGTTCGCCTATCCCTACATCGAAGAATCGATAAAACAATCATTCCCCGCCTCGTGAATAAGTCTCACGCGGGATCATTGCATCCGCACGGAGCGCGTCCATATCGGACGTTACAATTTTGAGAGGTGCCACATTCCGAGGTTCAGGTCAGAAACATGGTTCTTTCGGGAAGATGGAGGATCAATTCAATTTACACACTACCCAAACGATCAACAAGCCCCCACAATTTGCACAAAGTGAACCTTTCGCTTATAATTCATTGTTGTCTCTTAATTCGATCTTTCACCCGACCGGATCATCTCGGCGGGTATTTCTTTGCCATGAACCGGAGGAAACAGGTTGGCTACACACAAATCAGCACTGAAACGACATCGCCAGAGCCTAGTGCGCCGTGAGCGCAACCGTCAGGTTAAGGGTGGCATTCGCAAAGGAACAAAACGCGTGCATGCGGCCCTGGCTGTTGGCGACCTTGAGACTGCGCAAGAATGGTTGCAAATCACCATCAAACGGCTGGATAAAGCCGCAGAAAAAGGCGTCATCCACAAGAATAATGCGGCTCGTCGCAAATCGCGCCTGACCCGTTTGGTCAATAGAGCGATTTCCGCTCAATAATACTTTTTGGTTTGCCTCCTGCTAGAGCCAGGCCCCCTGTGCGCGGGCCTGGCTTTTTGTGCATCAGTTCAAAAAAATACCGGTGAGGTCAAATAGATGGCGGGCGGGCTCGCAGGCGGGCTGGATGAAATCCTGCTTCCGCCCACATCTCTCCTCGCGAGCCATTCTCATCGCCAACAAGGACGGCGCCTATCATCCTTTCATCGCCTCTAGTGAGGTGGATGCACCGATAGGTATTGTTTGAAAATTGTCAGCCAGGGGCCGCCAATCTCATAGCTCTCCCAGCCGGCCGTGCCAGCCAGGGTAAAAATAGCTGCGCCAATGACATAATCATCCTTTTGCAGTTCGGAGTCATACCAGGCCAGTTGCTCCATGTAGAAACCAAAATCTGTAGTTCTAATCATCCCTTCTTCTTGCCAAAGTGGGATGAAACCTCGCCATCCACTGCCCTGGTTAGCGTTTGGCGGCACGCCATCCACCCCTGTTTCTGTGATGACCAGAGGAATATCAAGGCCCGCCGGTTGCAAATACTGACGGTATACTTTACGATAACGTAACGTCAGCCATCCCTCATCCTCTACCATAGCATTTGGATTACGTTGGGGTGCAACATTCGTGTCATTCCACATATAGGGTGCGGAATATTCATGAAGCGCCAAATATCCGTGGTATGTTTTGGCTGCCTGCAAAGCGGGGTAAAATGCCGGCCACAGCGCTAGATCTGGGTGTCCCATGCTGAAATTTCCAATGCATGATTTGACCCCGGCCTGGGCCAGCAAACGAACCCGCTCCGCCTCGAATTGGGCAAGACGGGCCATTTGCATCTCATTGGAGGGGACTGGCTCGTTATAGGCCTCCCAACAATCGATGGCGGCCAATCGTTGAGGTTCTGTGGCGATGGGTAACAACCGATCGGCGAAATGATGCGCTTCAGCAATCGGATCCCAGTGCTCGAGATCGATTTGAGGAAGATCGCCCAGGCGGGCCACCAGAAATACATCGGGATCGGTCGCTTTGATCTCGGCCACAAAATTAGAATCATATTCGGTTGTTTTGACAACAGCCAGATTGCCAGTGCGCAGTAAATCGAACAACTGTGGATCATTGCGCCCCACAAACACCCCCAGCTTGCTAGGAGGACCAGGCGGGAAAGGCGTAGCTGTGGGTGTTGGCGTTGCTGTAGGCAAAGATGAAGGCGTGGTTGCAGTTGCTAGGGTCGGGGTGGACGTGGGGAATGGTGAGATGGTTGCGGTAGCAGTTGGCGAAACTGCGGACGTGGCATGAGCCACAGCCGCCGGTGTCACGGTCCAAGTGAGCGATGCCGGAAGCGTAGACGTGGGGAGTGGAGCCGTTTTTTTGTGACAGCCAGACATTAACACAAGTAAAAAAAGCAAAGTCGCCGGAATGACCAGGCGACCTGCTCGTTTGATATATTTTTTCATCATGGAGTGATCTTACTTCAAAATCGAGGTTAGGGCAACCTGAATTCGCGGATTATCCTGCCAACGTCAATTCGTCGGGTCTCAACATCTCCTTATGAATTTCAGTAGATCACGATTGCAAGAGTATGTGTCCAGCCGGATTCGCAATCCGGCAGGTTTGACGCTCGAATCACCGCCGGATCACGGATCCGGCTCTGCGCATCATGGCAAATCGTGATCGACTGAATTTGCAAATATCGATCAGCGTCCAAAGGGGATAATTGGTGACAGCTTCCGCAAAACGAGACAAGCTACGGAGCTCCGGGAGCTACGGCAAAATCGAATTCACCTACATAGGGGGAGATGGTGGAGGAGCCATCCGCTTTAACGCCAACAATCCGATAGAAATAGTTGACGCTGGCATCCCCCAGCGCTCCAACATCATCGAATTGCCAGGGGGCTGCTGTCACCCAACCAGCATCAGGTCCGCTCAAATCGAAATAGGGAGAAAGGCCTCGCCATATTTGATAACGGTCATAGCCTGTGGAGTGCGCCCAGCTCAACCGCAGATTTGTGGATGACAGCTTCGAAACATCCACCGAGGGCGCAAAGGTCGGATTCGAGGTGGGGGTGGCGGTAACGGTGGCGGTCATGAAAGGAGAGTCATAAAGCATAGCCTCAAGTGTGACGATATAGGACGCGTCATTGGTCAACCCTGTGAGGGTGAGACCGCGGTCTGTTTGGGGAATATCGTTGATGGGGGAAGGCTGATCGCCAGCGGGTCCCGTATAACGAATGCGCCAGGTGGCGCTGACAGGCAGGGTTCCGGTAAGCTCCCATGAAAGATGTAACGCCGAATCATCAGGAGAGGCTAACAGGTTGTCTTCGACAGGATTCCCATCCCAGCCAGCCAAACGGGCGAATAGATGCCAGACCGCCCGTCCTTTGAGAACACAATTGAGTCGGGCCAGATTATCTGGACCGTCAGAATGGGCGCAACTGCCAGCACCATTGTAACCTGGCACATTTTCCCCAGTGGTCAAACGATCTAGCTCACTGTCATCATGCCGGGCAAGATATTCCACAGCCCAATTTGCATCTTTGGCGCCTTCGTCATATGGCGGTGTGCTATCATAATCCAGATCGTCTTCCACGCGTTTATTCAGGAAGTAATTCTCATCCGGATCATAATTTTCCATATCTGCGAAATCATACAAAATTCGATTATTCTCGTTGACATGGGTGCGGATGAGCTGATTTTGCGAATCAGATGAATCGCCCTCACCTCCGCCATTTGCGTGTCCGGTGATGAACACAAACTTTACCGGATGCTCTGCCGCCCGTTCGTGAGTTCCTCCTTCATCAAACAAGCCAATAAGCCATTCCATGCTATCGAGATAGCGAGGGATATCGTGTCCGGCAATGTTGCACCAGGACCATAAAATAACATTCACATGATAGTGGGAAGGATCAACAAGATAATCATAGGTGCTTTCAGCCCAATCATCTATGCCATCGCCATCCGAATCCACATCGCCTTGACTCAAATCGTTGGGGCCATTGGGAATACCGTAGTCATCCATACTGAGATGATCACCGTCTCCATGTGTGTCGTCCACCCAGGCATAGGTATCACCAAAATCGGGATAATCTTCGAGTGCATTCATGCCGGTGACGAGCTGACTACCATGTGAAGTATGCTCGTAAGCGATGTGTAGTGACGCCTTGGCCTCAGCAATCCAGATATCGGGAATTGCAAGATCGGTTTTGGTGTGATCGACGATGAAACCAGAGGTCGCGTTCGCGCCAGCTCCGGTGCTGGAGGATGAAGCAATTGGCGCTGGCGTGCTCTTTGGATCCGCAGACGATTTCATCGCGAGATCATTCGCAGTTAGGCCCGACGCGGCAATCCCAACCATGACGCGTCCCCCCACAGAAAGAAGCAACGCAACCGAGAACACGAAGGCAAAGTTCAGCAATAATTTTTTCATTTTTCAACTCCAAGGTGGTGGGAAAACGCTTGGCGATTTATTGGCGAGGGTGAGTGTGATGTTTGAGAATCCAATCCGTATCATTGGTAGCGGAATGATCGATCAGGATTTTCCATCTCACCATATCTAATCAGATTACAAGAATCTATTGCATATTGCAAACACCCTGTTGCAGAGGGGTGCGTTTCAAAATGGGGGCAATCATTGCCATCCCGCCTGATGGGTCCGGCTCCGGAGCGGAGCGCCCCAGGGCGGATTCGTAATCCGTCCGGCAAAACAGAAAAGCGCCCAACATTGAACCATGCCCAGACAATGGGTGCAGTTCACAATAGATGCATTCACTCGATGTAGACCGACTGAGGTGGTCAGGCCAGCGAGTCACAGACTCGCATGTGCACATTTTTGTTCTCTAGCCGGAACTTTGACCCGACGACATTGATAAACTGCCCCGAAATTGAAACGCACCCGTTGCAGAGGATGCGTTTCAAATCCCTATATCCTCTCGGAGCGGGGAAGGAAGCAAAGGTGGGGGAGCCTGGGTTCACTCGGCCGTTGCACCAACAGACCCGTTGGAGCAAAAAATACGCAGGAGAAACTTGATGACATCGTAGGGAAAGCGTAGGTTTTGCGTCCAGAAAGGACTAACCTATTATGTTATACTTGTAACCAGAGATGGCAATCTCTTCTTCTCCTCCTTTTTGATAGAGGGCTCACGGTAGGGCAGCCGTGAGCCCTCTCGGTTTTTTTGAGAGAAAAAGTGCAGCTGCCGAGGTGGCATGATTGACCATGACTTATGCCTTGAGTAAGTGTTTCTGAATGCCAAGGCGTGAAATGTCAAGGGATGTGACTTGGTAGTGGGCGCCTGCGGCGGGCGTGTTTTGTGACGTTTAACGGCATCCTCAAAAACTGACGATTCCGGGACATAGACGTTAGCAGTTATGAAAAAGTCATATTTTTTTGACATCGTCAGCGGGTAATGATAAACTGGACCATCCTCCAATAACATACACATCCACGAAAGGCGATGATGGAGACGAGTAGGCGGGCCCGAAGGGCCCAGCGAGTCCGGGAGGGTGGAAGCCGGACGCCCGACCCCCGCTGAAAATCCCTCCGGAGCCGCCGCCCGAAAGGGAAGTTAGGAATAGGAGTAGGAGTAGGAGTAGATACTCGTTCCCAATCCCAATCCTAATCCCAATCCCAATCCCAACCCCAAGTAGACGCGGCCGGGCTCGTGGCCCGTTACCAACCACGGAGAGATGATGGTCTCTCGCCAGAGCGGGCGGGGCGTTGCCGAAAAATGCCCCGTCAAACAGGGTGGCACCGCGGAAGTCAATTCACAGCGCTTTCGTCCCTGAGCGGACGGAGGCGTTTTTTTGTTGGTCCGAAGTCCGAGGTCCAAAGTCTGTGGATTAGATATAAATCGCCACAGCCAGCAATACGGCTTTGATATCCATGGCTGGCGACTCTTTCACATCGCCATTCGCCTCGTGCCGATGGTACGGAAAAGTTGCCACCTGTCGATGATGGGGCGCATTGTCCCAACGTACAATCATTTTTCCCATTGCATCTTGCAAATGATAACGATATTTTGTGCGCTCGAACGTCGGCCCAGTGATGACGTACTCAGCAATGTGAAGCTCTAATCCTCCGTCGAGCCGCAACTTCCCCCGGATGTAACACTCCCATTGGTCGATCTCCTCGAAGGCGATTTCAAATGCAACCACATACAGCGTTGCCTGAATAACATCCTGCACCCCACCGAAGTATTCGCGAGCTTTCACCCCACCAGCTCCCTCAGAATCCGATAGCGTTTCTCCCAGAGATCGAACCCTCGTTTGGCTGCATACCAATCGAAGTAGTCAGCCTCATCCCCCAACTCACCCTGCTCGAATTTCTGTAGAAATGTATCTGAATCCATCTCGTAGGATTCTTCAAATTGTTGGCATTGCTCCGCGAAGTGATCGCGCCGCAGCCGGGCCTGTTCCATCTCTCGTTCCAGGGCATAAGCCACCGTCGCTTCCACTTCGGAATCGGAAAAGGTTGTTTGCTTGAACTGAATTTGTACATTCATAGCGTCATTACTCCTGTATCTGACGTCATTATATCACAGAAGGAGAACTCATTACTATGACTTTCAAACCTGTCCCCACCAACCTGGACTTCGTCCAGCAGGAATATGAGGTGTTGGGCTTCTGGAAGGAAACCAACGCCTTCGACAAGCTGCGCCAGCTGCACAAAGGCCAGCCTCACTGGTCCTTCATCGATGGCCCCATCACCGCCAACAACCCCATGGGCGTGCATCACGGCTGGGGCCGCACCTACAAAGACCTCTACAACCGCTACTGGACCATGCGCGGCCGCGAGTTGCGCTATCAGAATGGCTTCGATTGCCAGGGCCTGTGGGTGGAGGTCAATGTGGAGAAGGAGCTGGGCTTCCAGAGCAAGCGCGATATCGAGGAATATGGTCTGGATCCCTTTGTGCGGCGCTGCAAGTCCCGCGTCCTCACCTACGCTTCGGTGCAGACCGAACAATCCATCCGTCTGGGCTACTGGATGGACTGGAACGACACCGATCAGCTGCGGATGCTGGCCCAACTCATCATCGAAGACCCGCAGCGGGTTATCACCGTCGAAGGCCCGCAAGGCCCGGTCACTGACACCGTGGAGCAGATCGTGGGGCGGCTGGGCCTGCCCGAGCTGGGCGGCAGCTACTTCACCTTCTCCACCGAAAACAACTATATGATCTGGACCTTCCTCAAGAAGGTGTGGGAGAAGGGCTGGCTCTACCGGGGCGTGGATGTGATGCCCTGGTGCCCCCGCTGCGCCACCGCCATCAGCCAGCACGAGATCGTCACCGACGGCTACCAGGAGCTGACCCATCGCAGCGTCACCCTGCTCTTCCCCCTGCGCAATCGCCCGGGCGAAAACCTGCTGGTGTGGACCACCACCCCCTGGACCCTTAGCAGCAATGTGGCCGCGGCGGTGGGGCCTGAGATCACCTACGTGCTGGTGGAAAACCAGGGCAAGCGCATCTGGCTTTCCAAGGGCGCGCTGCATATGCTGCAAGGCGACTATCAGGTGCTGGAAGAGCGCAAGGGCGAGGAAATGGTGGGCTGGACCTATGACGGGCCTTTCGACGAGCTGGAGGCGGCCCAATCTCCGGGCGGCTACCATCCCCAGGTGCAGGTGGACACCGGCTCCCAGGTCAGCGCCCGGGACGCACATCATGTCATCCCCTGGGAAGAAGTGGGCGAGGCCGAAGGCACAGGCATTGTGCACATCGCGCCTGGCTGTGGCGCGGAGGACTTCCAGCTCAGCAAGGAGCACCATCTGCCCATCGTCGCCCCGCTGGATGAGGACAGCAACTTCGTGCCCGGCTTTGGCTGGCTTTCGGGCAAATTCGTGGCCGACGTGGCGGATGACGTCTTCGCAGACCTGGAAAAGAAAGGCATCCTCTACAAAGTCGAGCCCTACACCCACCGCTATCCTACCTGCTGGCGTTGCGGCACCGAGCTGGTCTTCCGCCTGGTGGATGAGTGGTTCATCAGTATGGGCGAGGTCTACGACAAGCCCCGGGAGGAAGTCACGCCCGAGGAGAAAGAGGCCAGCCTGCGCTATCAGATTATGGACGTGGTGGACAACATCCGCTGGATCCCCGAGTTCGGCTACAAGCGGGAGATCGACTGGTTGATGAATATGCACGACTGGATGATCTCTAAAAAGCGCTATTGGGGCCTGGCGCTGCCCTTCTGGGTGTGCGATGAATGCGGCCATCATCACGTGGTGGGCGATGAGCACGAGCTGAAAGAACGGGCCATCGCCGGCTGGGAGGAATTCGAGGGGCACACGCCCCACCGCCCCTACGTGGATAACATCGTCCTCAAATGCGACAAATGCGGCGGCGAAATGCACCGCATCCCTGATGTGGGCAACCCCTGGCTGGACGCGGGCATTGTCTCCTTCAGCACCCTGCAATATCGCACCAACCCCGATTACTGGCGGGAATGGTATCCCGCGGATTGGATCAGCGAGAGCTTTCCGGGCCAGTTCCGCAACTGGTTCTACAGCCTGCTGGCCATGGCCACCGTCATCGACCGATCCAATCCCACCAAACAGGTCTTTGGCTACGCCACCCTGCTGGCCGAAGATGGTCGGGAGATGCACAAAAGCTGGGGCAACGCCATCGAGTTCAACGAGGCCGCGGACAAGATGGGCGTGGATGTGATGCGCTGGCTCTACTGCAATCACAAGCCCGAGAACAACCTGCGCTTCGGTTATCATCGGGCCGACGAAGTGCGCCGCCGCTTCCTCATCCCCCTGTGGAACGTGTACAACTTCCTGGTCACCTACGCCAATCTGGATGGGTGGACGCCCGCGGCCGACGGCTTCGATCCGGCCACGCCCGAAGGCCCCACGCCTCAGGTCAGCAACCCGCTGGATCGCTGGATTTTGGCCCGGCTCAACGATGTGACCGCCCGCACCACCGAGGCACTGGAAAACTCCGACGCCTACACCGCCACCCTGGCCATCGAGGCGTTGCTGGATGACCTGACCAACTGGTATGTGCGCCGCAGCCGCCGTCGTTTCTGGAAGGGCGAGCAGGATGCGGACAAGCAGGACGCGTACGCCACCCTCTACCATCTGATGGTGAAATTCATCCGCGTGCTGGCTCCCTTCACCCCCTTCGTCACCGAGGTGATGTATCAGAACCTGGTGCGCAACGTGCACGATGACGCGTACGAGAGCGTGCATCACACCGCCTGGCCCGATGCCGACGCGGCGATCATCGACGAAGCCCTGCTGGAGCAGATGGCTCTGGCCCGGCGGATGACCAGCCTGGGCCTGGCCGCGCGCAGCAACGCCAATCTGCGGGTGCGCCAGCCCCTGAGCAAGCTCTATGTGCACGTGGCTGAGGGCCGGGCCGATCTCACGCCCGAGCTGCTGGAGATCGTGCGGGATGAGCTGAACGTGAAGGCCATCGAGTTTGTCAGCGACCCCGAGAAACTGGTCTCCTACCGCATTCTG
>CAZYSY010000022.1:0-11134 GCA_964650295.1 uncultured Caldilineales bacterium
AGCATTGCGGAGAAATTGTCGATTGTCAAATAAACCCATCTATCCCCAGCTTAGCAGGTATGTTTTCTCTTGTCAAGCGTTTTTCAGTTTCGGTGGCAATTCCAAATTTAGGGAAAACCGGCCAGAAAGCGTTTATCTGAGGCTTCCCCGCCTCCTTTTTGCCCCCTCCCCGGCTCTCCTCCGACACTCGCTACGCTCGCGTTCGAGGGAGGGAGCCCTTCATCTACAAAGTTTTTTTACTCTCGCCGGGCTCCTCCCCCCGTGCGACGGCTGTCGTAACGGGGAGAGGCTGGGAGGGGGGGCTTGGAGCAACGACAAATTTGAAACTGCTGCAGTTTCGGTAGATCCCGATTGCGAGAGTATGTGTCCAGCCGGATTCGCAATCGGGCGGGTTTGACGCTCAGATCACCGCCGGATCACGGATCCGGCTCTGCGCATCATGGCAAATCGTGATCTACTGAGTTTTGCGGGTGTGTTGCAAAATGAGGGCGCTTTTTTGCGCTCCTGCCGATCTAAAATCATGCAGTTTGTTCTCGACCTTTTACCAGCACCTTCCACTGTCCGCGCTGCACTTTTTTACCATCCTGGTTGAGAATTTCCATCTTGAACCACACGTAGCCGCCCCCCAATCGCTTCACTTCTTTCTTGTCGACCACGGTCGCACGCAGATGAATGGTATCGCCAATGCGTACAAACTGACGAAATTCCCATTCCAACCCCATGAACGCCATCACTGTATCTTCCATAAAGCCCAGGCGCACAGCCAGGCCTGAAGCGATAGACAAAACAAGCAACCCATGGGCGATGCGTTCGCCTGCCAATTGTTCTTTTGCATACTCAGCATTGGTGTGGATCAAGTTCCAGTCGCCCGAGAGCATCGCAAACTGCACCACATCGGTCTCGGTGATGGTGCGCCCAACGCTTTGGATGCTGTCGCCTATCTCGAAATCCTCGAAATAAAGTCCAGTGGGGGGGGCCAATTTCTTTGTCATTGCTCGACTCCTTGTCAAGAGATGGATGATCTGATGCGCTATTTTTCCACTATAGAAAACGACTGTGGGATGGTAGCAACCGGTTGCCGGGCGCCGAAAAGATGAATCTCGAAGCCGTTGAAGGTGATGTATGGGGACGAAAGCTTTGCAGATTGTAATGCTATAACGAGACACTGTCAATCATCGGGGGCATCAAGGACGGGTTTCAATGTTGGGGCCATTTATCAATGTTGCCAGGTCAAAGGCCTGGCTGGAGAGCAAAAATATGCGCAGACGAGTTTGTGACCCGCTGGCCCGCAGCCTCAGTCTGCGTACATCGGGCGAACGCCTCTATTTTGAAACGTACTTTTCACATGGCCCGGGTGCGTTTCAATTTGGGGCGCTTTTATTTTGGGGCCGGGCGGATTACGAACCCGCCCTGGGGAGCCCCGCTTCGGAGCTGGATTCGCAATCCGGCGGGTTTTGCAATGTCTGCCCCAATTTTGAACCGCACCCACATGGCCCACGCCACTTGACCAAAATGTCTGTTTGGGGTATGGTAATCTTACCCCAAAATTGATTTAGGAAGGCCAGTTATGACCGAACCAGCTATCCTCATTCAGGACTTGCGGTACCGTTATCGCGGCGAAAAAACGTCCGCGCTCAAAGGCGTCGACTTAGCCATCGACCGTGGTGAATTTATTGTGTTGATGGGAGCGAGCGAGGCAGGCAAAAGCACCTTGGTCGCCTCGTTAAACGGGCTGATTCCCCACTATCATCGAGGACGCATGAAAGGGGATGTGACGGTGCTGGGGCGAAACACAAAAGCGTATACCGTCGCCCAAATGGCAGAATTCGTTGGCCTGGTTTTTCAGGATTTCGAGGCGCAACTTTTTTCGACCAATGTCGAGCTGGAGGTTGCCTTTGGCCCCGAAAACTTTGCCATCCCCCGAGACGAAATCGCACGCCGTATTGATGAAAGCCTGGCGTATGTGGGGTTGGAGGCTTTTCGCCATCGCTCACCCTCCACGCTTTCGGGCGGACAAAAACAAAAATTGGCTATCGCCTCTGTTTTGGCCATGCATCCTCAGGTGTTGGCGATGGATGAGCCCACCACCGACCTGGATCCCATCAGCAAATATGGCATTTTTCAGATCACTGATCAGCTCCGCAAACGGGATGATATTACACTCATTGTGGTGGAGCACGAGACGGAAGAGGCGCTGCATGCGGATCGAATTGCGTTGTTCGACGCGGGTGAATTGGTGAAGGTAGGGCCGACACGCGAACTCTTGCAAGATGTGAATCTGCTGGCAGCTCACAGCGTGATGCCTTTGGGGATTCCACGTTTTTTCAAGAGCATGGGATTTGCACAAAAAGCGCTTCCACTCACTATCGATGAAGGCGTTGCGGCGTTTAAGAATCAGGCATGGCGCATATCGGATGAAAAATATGAGGCGTTGGTAAGCGCAGAACACAAGGAGCTCACCCAGCTGACCGAACCACTAATTCAATGCCGGGAGCTAACTCACACCTATCCTAACGGCGTGCAAGCCCTGCAGGGTGTGGATATGGAGATCATGAAAGGTGATATGGTGGCCATTGTTGGCCAGAATGGCAGCGGCAAGACCACCCTGGCCAAACATTTCAATGCGTTGCTGACTCCCACCACGGGCGAAGTTCTGGTGCATGGCGAATCTACAAAAAAACAGGGTGTGTTCAAAATTGGCCAGACCGTTGGCTACGTCTTCCAAAACCCTGATCATCAAATTTTTTCGGAAACCGTGTTCGATGAAGTCTCCTTCAGTTTGCGAATTCGCAAAATGCCTGAAGCCACCATCAAAAAACGGGTGGAAGAAGCTCTGGCGGCGGTGGGCCTGACAGGCATGGAGGAGGCGGACCCTTTTAGCATGACCAAGAGTGGACGTCAACGCGTGGCGGTTGCTTCGGTATTGGCCGCCCGGCCCGAGGTGTTGATTCTGGACGAACCGACGACAGGCCTCGACTATTCAGAACAACGTGGCCTGATGAATATGGTGCAACGTCTAAACGAAGAGGGCAGCACCATCATCTTCATCACACATCACATGTGGGTGGTTGCCGAATACGCCCGTCGCGTTTATGTGATTAAAGATGGACGCATCTTCCTTGAGGGCTCCACACGCGAGGTGTTTTCGCATGAAGACGCGCTGAAAGAGTCATTCCTGCGTCCCCCACATTTCGTGCAATTCAGTAATCGCTTAGGAAAGACTTTGTTGAATCCACAAGAGATGCTCGCCTGCATGGCCCAAGACCGACATCATGGAAACTGAACTCTATCTCGATTACAACACCGTCATCCACCGCCTGGACCCTCGCACCAAGTTGATTTTATTCCTCTATGCCTTCATCGGTCTGGTGCTCTATGAACATCCTTTGTGGATGCTTCCTATAGCCTTGCTTCTTCTCTTGCAAACCGCGCTGGCCCGAGCCTGGATCAATCTGTGGCGGCTGCGCTACCTGCTATTGCTGCTGACCACCTGGAGTATTGTGCTTTGGAATCTCTTTGTGGGGGGCGACACCCCCCTGTTTCTTTTCGTGAGCAAAGAATCGCTACTTTTTAGCATTGCCCGCACCATGCTGGTGTTGCTGATGATCATCGCGGGCATCAATCTTATCAGCACCACCCGCAACGAAGAGTTGGTGTTGGGACTCATCAAGTTCGGGCTTCCCTATCGCGTGGGATTTGCACTTTCCACCTCGTTGCGATTGGTGCCCACCACGGCTGATAGTCTGCAAACCATCGCCCAGGCCCAACGAAGTCGAGGATTGGATCTAGAAAGCGGAAACGTGGTGGAACGTTTGCGAAAATGGCTCCCCCTGCTCATCCCTGTTTTTATTACCACCATCCGCAGCACCAATATCTTTGGCATGGCGCTCGAATCCAAAGGGTTTGGCGCTCGCCCCCATCGCACCTTCTATTTGCAAACCAAAATGCACACCCTCGATTGGATCTTACTCATCCTGGGGGGCGTCATCACCATCGTGGCGCTTTACCTCAACTTTCGTGGCTATGGCAGCATTCCTGGTTTGCACCGCTTTTGAGAGGAGCTTGCATGACAACGCCTGAAATCGACGCTATGCTTCCGTTTTTGCTCAAACGGGATAATGTGGCGCGTTATGAGGATGGCGTCATCTTCATTGGCGATCGCCGCAAATATCCATTTGAAAAAACCTTTGTGCGCTGCGAATCTGTAGAATGCGTGGCCCGAGCCATCGAGGATATGGTTACGCAGGGCGGCGGTCCCTGGGTGGCTGCAGCCTTTGCCCTGGCCCTGGCCGCCCGCGAGGTTGCAGGAAGACCGCAGGCCCAGACGCGAGCACATCTCGAAAACGCGCGCCAGCGTTTGGTGAAAACCCGCCCCACCAACACAGCCCTAGCCCGTAGATTGGCCGAGGCAATGCAGATCGCCAACACGGCGTTGGACGCGGGCGAGAACGTAGAAGTGGCATTATTGACCTGGCTGGATGGACTACGGGATAAAATCTATCGATATTACGCCAAACGTGGTCGTTTTGGCGCTGACCTTATCGCCGATGGCGATGGCATCCTCACCATGTGTTTTGCGGAGACAGCTTTTATTCTCAGCCTGGCCATGGCAAAACAGGATGGTAAAGCCATTCGCGTGTTTAGCCCCGAAACCAGGCCCTACTTGCAAGGCGCTCGTCTGACAGCGCCAAGCATTCAAGAGCTGGGCATTCCCGTTCAGGTCATCGGCGATAACATGCCAGCGTATGTCATGTCGCAAGGTAAAATTCAAAAATACTTTACCGCGGCGGATCTGGTCACTCTGGATGGACATGTCGTCAACAAAATCGGCACCTTCCAGCTGGCCATCGCCGCACATTATCACGGCATCCCATATTTTGTCTTTTCCTGGGGGCCCGATCGAGAAAGCCCAGACCGAGACGCCATCGTCATCGAAGAACGAGATCCGGCCGAGATGAAGGCGTGTCGAGAAACGCCCACTACCCTGGCGGAGCTGGACGCCTACTATCCCGCATTCGACATTACGCCGCCCTATCTGGTGGCGGGCGTCATCACCAGGCATGGCATCCTTAGCCCCTACGATCTCAAACGCTATTTTGCCTGAACCATGAATGTTGCCATCATTGCTGGAACCGACATTTACAGCATCCCAGGCCTCTCTTTGCACCCGCACACCGTTGCGACGCCTTACGGACAAGTCCAGCTCTTTCGAGCGGAAAAGCCCCATGAAAATCTCATCTTCCTTCCGCGTCACGGTCCCCAGCATACCATGCCACCTCATCGCATCAATTATCGAGCCAATATGAAAGCATTGGCGATGCTAGACGTAAAATCGGCATTGGCGGCGTATGCGGTCGGCTCCATCAATCCCCAAATCACGCCTCGAGGGCTTGTGGCGTTGGATGATTTTCTTGATTTCACCACCGGTCGCATTTCCACATTTTTCGACGGTGACGACGCAGGCGTGGCGCACACCATTATGAGTCCGCCATATTGCCCCACCTTGCGCCAACGGCTTCTTGAGGCAGCCCCAGCATTCAATCTCGACATTCGACCAACTGGCGTCTACATCTGCACCAATGGCCCGCGCTTCGAGACGCCGGGAGAAATTCGGGCTTATGCCCAGTTGGGCGGCGATGTGGTAGGCATGACCGGCGCCCAAGAGGCGACGCTGGCCCGAGAGTTGGGCATTCACTTCGCGGCTGTGGCGATTTCAATCAACTGGGCTGCAGGCGTTGAACCCACGTTGAAAATCGTATCGGCAGGAATGGAAGCGACGCGCTCCGCTTTGCTCTCCCTCTTCATCCACACATTAGAAAAAACCTCGCCCTTCGATTGCCTTTGTGAACACGCCGTACTCATGTCCCATCCCCCAAAAGGCGATCAAGCCAATTCTCTTTCCAACCAGGAGGCTTGCCTATGATGTAACACATCTGCTCGCCAACCTTTCACATCTATCCGATTTCTGCACGTCATTCTTTTGCCCAGGAGGAATGGTATTATGAAGGAAGTCATACGTATGTGGCAGCACACCCGGATGATCATCCTGGTGGCGCTCTCGGCAGCAATTTATGCTGCATTCCTCATCGCCTTCAAAGGCGGCATCGTCATTGTGCCTGGCATCACCGAAATCCGACCCGCCAACGTCTTTCCGCCCATCTTCGGACTCCTGTTCGGGCCCGCCGGGGCCTGGGGTTCCGCCATCGGCAATCTCATCGGGGATATTTTTGGAGGCACGCTCGGGCCAGGCTCCATCTTTGGTTTCTTTGGCAACTTCGCATTGGGGTATGTGCCTTACAAGATGTGGGGAGCCATGTTTGGATTGGTGCCCAAAGAAGATCCTGCTCCCACTACGAATACACTTCGCAAACTCATCGCTTTCGAGATCATCCTGCTAACAGCGGCTGCGGCTTGTGGCGTGATCATCGGTTGGTATCTGGACCTGGCCGGGTTGGTGCCTTATGCTTTTCTCGCCACCTTCATCACCCTCAACAACTTCGTTGCCGGCTTCATCCTTAGTCCTATTCTGCTCACGCTGCTCTACCCGCGCATTCGCAAGTGGGGGCTACTCTGGACAGACATCATGGGCCCCGATGAAGTGGGTAAAGGCTTTCAGCCAAAGTTGGGCGCCATCTTGATGATGGTGGGGGCTTGGGGCGGCCTCATTGTTGGTGATTTGGTGGCGATGGGGCTGGCAGGTCAGACGCTGATGGGCTTTACCGGTGAGTCGGGTAAGGTGTCGGTCACTATTGCTGTACTCCCCTTCATCGTCTTGATGATCGTCGCCGGATTTATGCTTTCGGGACGAGAGCTTTTTGTCGAGGAGGAAGAAGAGGAAGATTTCTAGGGCGTAGCAACACCTGCCCCTTCGCATTGTTGCGGGAGTCGCATTGGCGTGCGGCTCCCGTTTTTCTTTTGAACCCGGACGATGCGCCTTTCGGCCCTCAAAGCAGTGCGCTCCAATGCGTTCACTCCTCATCCTCCCAGATATTCCATTTTTGCAGCCCCGACCAGTGGCTGCCCGGCCAATACACCCGTCCGCACTGTTGACAACGCATAAATTTGTTCTGTGTTAGGGCGATGTATGGAGGGACGTGCGACGTTGCCTCTTCGACCGTAATCGAGACCAATACTCCATTGCACACCGTGCAGCGTGGTGGATGCAACGAAGGACCCATCGCCTCTACTACTTGATGCACTTGCGCCTCTGGCATGGTAGCGGAAATGTAGAGCGATCGCACGCCTCGTCGTCTCGCCAATGCTCGATCCTTTGTCACGAGCACCCGCTGCGTCTGCTGGGCAATACGTATCATCTCCTCATCGGATAAATCACTTCGATATTCAGCGTCGTAACCAAGCCAGCGCAACCGGCGGGCCAGCACACCCAGCATGGCGTCGATAAGTAAGGCGGGCGCTTTTGCTCCAGGTTGAGGCATCTGGTATGATTTCCGGACGATCAGAAATGATTCACGATGAGCTGGATGCAGCCTTATTCCGAAGCTCACCCATAAGATGCAGGTGACGCTGAATTTGCATCTGCAAAAATCTGCGTGTATTTGTGGTGGCTGCGTTCTAAATTTATTTCATCGGCATCCGCGGACAATGACCCGTGGAGTCTGCTTCTATTTTAGTCCATCCTGCTTGCCTACGGCAACGCATTTCAGTTTATGCTTGAATCCGCATCACTTCCCCTTTGGCCCCTGTTGGCCGTTGCTTTGAGTTTGTTCGCACCTCTTGGCGCAAGTTTGCTTGTTGCCGATGAAGACGCGCCCCGCCGGGTGGGAACGATCTCCCTTGTTGCATTGCTGATCACGTTGGTGGGGTATGCGGCAACAGGCTTCGCGATCCACTTTGGAGGCATCGGTATTCTCATCGATCACCCCGATGTCGCCACATTGGTATGGGAGTGGACGCCCCTGAAACATGGGCAGTTGTCGTTTTGGGGCGTTGCAGGCTGGATGGGGTTTGGGATGGCGGAGTCTCAGTCTCCGTTGGCCGCGTTGTTGTTTCTTTCGGCGCTGCCGCTTGCGGCTACGGCCAGTTTGTTGGCAATGACGGCGCTATGGAAGCGAACGTCAGCAGCTGAGGGTATTTTCATGGCTGCGCTGATAGCGTTCGTGCTGGCCCCTTTGGTAGGGAATTGGACCCAGGCAGGGGGCTGGTTGATGCACCTGGGGCAGAGTCTGGGCGCCGGAGATGGGTATCTCGATTTTGGCGGCGCCTCATTTTTCTTGTTGGCTGGCGGCGTAGCTCTGGCAGCGCTATTGGCTTTTCGTGATACTCGTCTCCAGCCACCCACCACAGACGATGGATTGTTTCCTGCTTTGGGGGCGAGTTTGCTCATCATCGCCAGCATTGGCTGGATCATCGCTTCTCCTTTACAGTTATGGATGGGCTCATCGCCCATTCAGGGCGCTTTGAATGGTTTGTTGGCCCTGACCGCCGGAGGACTAATTGGTCTGGCGTACAGTTGGTTCATTTTAGGAGAACCAGGCGTCACCTGGACATCTCGCTGCGCCGCGGCGGGATGGGTAGCTGCACTGGCCGCCATTCCTTGGATATCACCTCTACAATCTATGTTGATAGGCGCTGTAGCCGCATGGATTTACATCATGGTGGTGTGGTTGGTTCGCGAGTTGCTGGGCTGGTATGATCCCGGCGATCTCTTCAGCGTTTTTGGTCCCCCGGCGGGGTGGGGATTATTGGTTGCGGGATTTTTTGCGCCCAGTAAAGGCCAATTCCGGGCGCAGATTATCGGCGTTGCCAGCATCTTTTTGCTTGCTTTCTTTGTCACCAGCATTTATCTAATGGTTATCTATCTCATTCATTCTATTGCAGATGCAAAAAGACGAGCTGAAACGATTTCTGAGCCAGAGCCTGACACGTTTTTATCTGAGCAATGACAAAAATGAACTGGCGAAAATCAGTTCCTCTTGGTTTTGGCGTTGCCTCGCTAGCGATCGTCTGGTTGCTGGCGACTTCGGGCAATATTAGCATCACCTGGGATGAGCCAGTTTATGCTGAGGTAGCAGAACGCGCCGCACATTGGTTCGCGCTTATCCTCCATGGCCGTTTTACAGAAGCCTTTGCGCCAACGACATTCGGCTACAGTTGGGGGCTTGTCAATGAACATCCACCATTAACGCGCATCATCAGCGGCCTTGGTTGGTCAATGACGCGTGGTTTTCTCTCTCCACCTTTGGTGCATCGCATTGGCTCTATGATGTTTGCTGCATTGGGGTTGGGCGTTATTGCGGTGTTGATCGCTCGCGAGCGTGGTCTGCGGGTGGCGTTGTTTACTGTGGCAGCCATCTTGACAATGCCCAGGGCGTTTTTCCATGCTCATCTGGCCACATTAGATTTTTCAGTCGCTATTGTTTGGTTGGGAACTAGTTTGGCATTCTTCCACACCATAAAAAAAACGCCCCCGAAATACACCCCAGGTAGCGTCTTCATCAGAGCGTTGACACTGGGTGGCTTATGGGGCATTGCACTATTGACAAAAATCAACGCCTCGTTGCTTGCACCATTTTGGGTGTTATGGATATTGTGGCGACGTCGGTCTTGGACAAACCTGCTCATCTGGCTTCTGAGCCTGCCCATAGCGCTGCTGACGCTCATTCTCGGTTGGCCATGGATGTGGCGTCATCCCATCGAAGGAATGATCAATTGGCTATCTTTCTTCCACACGCATTATCCCATCCCGCAATGGTTTGGGGGCCGCATGTATTTAGACAACTTGCCGTGGTGGTTGCCATTTGCCATTATGTTGGTTGTAACGCCTGGGGTGTTACTTGCCCTGGCAGGAATAGGCGCAATGCACAGGAGACACGCGTCTTCATCATTACGTGACTGGTTGGATCTGCATCTGTTGGGCATGATTGTCGTGCTGGCCTGGTTTGCCCTGCCGCATTCAAACCTTCATGATGCGGATCGCATGCTGTTACCCGCCACCTTTCATCTGGCTGTGTTAAGCGGGGAAGGATTTGATGCGTTGTGGAGATGGTTAAGAGAAAGATGGCATGGAATGAAAACAGACATCCGCAACCTGATTGCACAGATACTATTAGCCTCTGCGTTATTATCGCCAGGATTAATCGGCATCATCCGCCTTCATCCCTTTGAACTAGCGTACTACAACGAGCTGGTGGGTGGCGTACGTGGGGGAGAAAAGATTGGATTAACCACAATCTACTTTGCGTCCACTTATGGCGCATTTTTGCCACAACTTAATGAGCTCCCTCCAGGAAGTAAAATTTGGGCCATGCCTAATAGTTTCGACGTGCTGTATTACTACCAGCTTAATGGATTACTTCGCCCAGACTTGATTATGTTACGTCCGCCAGGATGGGGAAGTTTTTATGACAATAAAGGCGTCAAATGGGCGGAAGGATGGATAGATGAAGCTGATTATGCGCTTATTGAGCGTCGTCAAACCGATTTCAACGAGCAGCTTCCCAATCATAATCGCATTCTGGATTGGGCTTATACACACCCCGAATTGGCACGTGTTGAACGCTGTGGCGTAACCCTCGCTGCGCTCTACTCGCGATAAAGAGAAAACATTCATAACCAGCCAACTGGCACTGCCACAAGCTCTCCCAGGTGCGTTTCTATTTTGGAACAATTTGTTTCATGATGCACAGGCCGGGTGAACTCGGGCTCCGCAGGCGCCGCCGTAACCTTTACTTCCTCTCCTGCTCCGAGAGAAGATGTGGAAAGGCATTCAGATAGCGCCCTCTTTTTGAGACCCACCCTAGCAACCTGACACAAATTTCATGCCCAGTTGCCCACCGATTGAAATCAGGGCTGAGGGCCTCCGGCCGCCTGTCAGCCTGCGCTGACACCCCTTCTTTCAAAAATTAGATTGCAAACTCGCGACTGGGAGCCCCCCCGAAGGGTGACAGGCGGCACAGGCAATTCCTCTCCACATCTCCTCTCCCGCCCGTCTCGGAGCGAGGGAGGAAGCAAAGGAGGGGGCTGCGCCCCCAGAACCGAATTCATTCGGCCAATGACGGCGGTCAAAGCTAATTTCAGTAGATCACGATTGCGAGAGTATGTGTCCAGCCGGATTCGTAATCCGGCGGGTTTGACGCTCGAATCACCGCCGGATCACGGATCCGGCTCTGCGCAT
>CAZYSY010000023.1:0-11930 GCA_964650295.1 uncultured Caldilineales bacterium
TGTTCCCCATCGCTTTGATTTTGGGCGGCGCGGCCGCGGCAGTCAGTGCGCTCATCGTGGCCATTCCCTCCTTCCGCACCCGGGGCGACTATCTGGCCATCATCTCCCTGGCCTTCATGTTCATCGTCAAGAGCTTTTTCGAGAACCTGGAGGTGGTAGGCGGTCCCCGGGGCCTGGGCGGGCAGCCCGATCTGGCCTCCTTTCCTGTCATCTTCGTGTGGATGGCGCTGGGGATTTGGATCATCAACAATTTCGTCCGCTCCACCCTGGGCAAGGCCCTGAACGCGGTGCGGGATGATGAGTTGGCCGCGGATGCAATGACGGTGAATACTCGCCGTACTAAAATGACGGCGTTTTTGTTCGGCGCTTTTTGGGCGGGACTGGCTGGCGGTCTGCTGGCCCATGTGCTGCGTTACATCAACCCGGGCTCCTTTGGCTTGCAAAAATTGGCCGAGGTGCTGGCCATGGTCTACTTTGGCGGGCTCAACTCGGTGTTGGGATCGATTGTGGGCGCGGTGAGCATGAACTTGCTCAGTGAGGCCCTGCGCCCGCTGGAGCTCTACAAGTGGATCGTGATTCCGGTCATCCTCATCCTGGTGATGATTTACCGCCCCACAGGGCTCATCGCCTTTCGGGAATTCGATCCTGTCGAAATCGTCAAACCCAAGACCATGAAGGAGGGGGACGATGCCACTGCTTGAAGTCATCCACATGACCCACTACTTCGGCGGCCTGCGCGCGGTGCATGATTTCAATCTCGCCATTGAGAAGGGGGAGATTCGCGGACTCATTGGCCCCAATGGCGCGGGCAAATCCACCGTCTTCAATCTCATCACCGGCATCTATCGCCCCACCGAAGGAGAGGTGCGTTTTCAGGG
Source organism: uncultured Caldilineales bacterium (assembly GCA_964650295.1). Taxonomy (GTDB): domain Bacteria; phylum Chloroflexota; class Anaerolineae; order J102; family J102; genus M2005. The sequence continues at coordinate 879 of CAZYSY010000023.1, forward strand.
TCAGAACATCGTGGGCAAACATCCTTACCAGATTGCGGCCATGGGCCTGGGCCGCACCTTTCAAAACTTGCGACTGTGGCGACACATGACGGTGCTGGAGCATGTGAAAATGGCCCGATATTCCAAGCTGACGTATGGCCTGGTGGGCGCATTTTTCAACACAGCCCAACGCCGCCGCCAGGAGGCGGAAGCTGAAACCGTGGCCCGAGAACTGCTGGATCTGTTGGGCGTTTATAATGTGGCGCACGAACTGGTCACCAACCTGCCCTATGGCATGCAGCGCCGGGTGGAGATGGCTCGAGCCCTGGCGGTGGAGCCGGAGATTCTCTTTCTGGATGAGCCCACCGCGGGCATGAATCCTGAAGAGCTGGCCGAGATGATGGAGATCATCCGCCAGGTGCATAAGGAATTCGGCCTGGCCATCTTCCTCATCGAACACCGCATGAAGTTCGTGATGGAGCTCTGCGAGCGCATCCAGACCCTGGTGTTTGGCGAGGTCATCGCCGAGGGCACGCCCGAGGAAATCCAGAACAACCCCAAGGTCATCGAAGCTTATCTGGGTGAGGAGGTGGAAACCTGATGTTACTTTCGGTCAAGAATTTGCACGTCTCCTATGGGCACATCAAGGCCTTGCAAGGCATCTCCTTCGACGTGGACGAAGGGGAGATCATCTGCATTATTGGAGCCAATGGCGCGGGCAAAAGCACTACGTTACGAGCTATTTCCCGTCTGGTGCCCGTGTTGGAAGGAGACATCATCTTCGAGGACAAGAGCCTGCTGCACGTGCCGCCCGAGAAAGTGGTCAGTGAGCTGGGCATCTCTCACGTGCCCGAAGGCCGCCGCATCTTCGGCAATCTGACGGTGATGGAAAACCTGAAGTTGGCCACCTATGCGCGCAAGGACAAGGAGAACATCAAGCGAGACATGGACTACATGTTCTCGGTCTTTCCCCGGCTGCAAGAACGCATCAGCCAGAAGGCGGGCACCCTCAGCGGCGGCGAACAGCAGATGTTGGCCGTGGCCCGGGCGTTTATGACCGCGCGCAAGGTGATGATTCTGGACGAGCCCAGTATGGGCCTGGCTCCCCTGCTGATGCTGGACATGTTCAGGGCGCTGGAGGAGATCAACCGCGAGGGTACCACCATCTTGCTGGTAGAGCAGAACGCGCGGTTGGCCCTCAAGTTCGCCAGTCGCGGCTATGTGCTGGAAACAGGCAAGATCGTGTTACAAGGCCCCAGCGAGGAGCTACTGAACAATCCCGAAGTCAAGAAAGCCTATTTGGGCGGTTGAAGATTGTTATATCGAGAAAGAAGGGATGATGGCTTCTCGACCATCATCCCTTCTTCTTTATTACCTCACCTTGACGCCCACCGTAATGACCAGAGCGTCATCTTTCACTTTGATGTCGGTAATGCCTCCCTTCTTCTCGCTATTGGCGCTGGCGAAATTACCCAAAGCATTGGCGAGCGATTGATTGAAGGATTGCACCGGTTGGCTATTCGTATCCAAATTCGGAACCGTCGAATTCACAACCTTCACACTCAAACCATCGTCGGTGACATCAAACGCAAAATCAATTGAACCTGATTGTTTTTCGCTGCCCTTGAGACGAAACTCCCCCGTGATGCGCATGATGTTGGGCTCGATGAATTCGATATCATCAATACGCCCGACAAAGCTATCGTTATCCAGGCTCAGGCTGTCCACAATCCCGGTTAGCGTCTCTGCACTCAATGTGATATCGGCAGTGACCATGCCATTTTTGAAACCGAAATTGGAACAACCACTGACCATCAACAATAGAACGAAAAGCATCAGCAACAATATCAGTGGACGAATCTGCTTTTTCATCATAGGTTCTCCTTAAACGTGTCAACTTGCGGCATCTGCGTGTTGCAATGCCTGAAGTAAGAGAGAATGGGGATGATCGGAGGGAACCTCCGCTTCGTGATGAGCAATCAACCAACAAGTAAGCTCCGAACATCCCGCTTCGCGCGCCCATCGAGCGCCAATTTGTGGATGTTCGGCCAAAATATAAAAGGGATAACGCCAGTCGTCAGGGGGGACGGGTGACGAAAGCTGGCGCCAGTAGTGGGGGGCCAATTTTCTCAGAAGCACCTTTAAGGTGCGCTGCCACACGGCCAGATGCGCCGCGGCTTTGCCACAATCATGCAGCAAACCCGCCGTCCAGAGAGCATCCTCCTGTGGGCCATGCGCTTGCAACCAGGCGAACACGCGCAGGCTGTGCGCCCGGTCGGCTGCGTTCATTCGTCTGAACAAAGCGAATGCTTGAGGAGAAAGAAAACTGGCTGCGGGTTCATCATCAACGCGCCGAAATGGAGCAAGCAACGCTTCGAAACCACGATAGAAACGCTGTCGCAAAGAAGTGAACAGGTGCATTAGCTCATTATACCACGAAAACAGTGTCAATTCTGAAAAAACCGTGCAACAGGAAGCGTTTCACCTTCGGCGATGTTTTTTCTGCCGCGCGAATTCGCAACCCGCCCGCGTGGCAAATCTTTCCATCGGCAACCGCCCAGATGCAGCTGTTGCTGAATCAGTTTGAGAATTGACAACCATTTTGAGAAAAATAGCGTATAATACACGGGCGGCGGATGATGCCGCCTGGTCGGCCCCCTTCATCCGTTCATACGTTCATATTCAAGAACCACCATGATCGAAATTCTTTCTGCATTCGGCCTATCTTCGGCAGCAGGACTCAACGCCTATTTGCCGCTGCTTATTGTCGGGCTTCTGGCCCGTTACACACCGCTCATTACGCTACAATCCCCCTGGGATGCGTTGGAAAACCCCTGGGTGCTAGGCTTGTTGGCGATGCTGTTGATCATTGAGATGATTGCGGATAAAATTCCAGCCGTCGACAGTATCAACGACGGCATCCAGAGCATAATCCGCCCTACGGCCGGAGCCATCCTCTTTGCCTCGAGCAGTAACGCCATCTCTAACATGAGTCCGGTGCTGGCCATCATGCTGGGCATTTTGGCTGCGGGCGGACTTCACGCTGTGAAAGCCACGGCGCGACCTGTCATCACCGCCACCACCGCGGGCGTTGGCAACCCCATCGTGAGCGTCGTCGAAGATATTGCATCGGCGGCCATGACGCTGCTCGCTATTATCGTGCCCGCCATAACAGCGCTGCTGGTCATTGTCATCAGCTTTCTCATCCTCCGCTGGCTTTGGCGCCGTCGACGCCGAACCGCCTCTACTTGATCTCACCTCAATAACCATTATTGGCAATAAGACGACAAAGAATATTACCGCGAAGACACAGAGACCACAGAGAAAAATCAGACCTGATATGCGACTTTCCCATGCGAAAAACAGGCGTTGATGCTTGAATCTGCCGTCCAATAAGCAGATGAACGGATGACAGGACGAACTTAGAGGAAGGAAGATGCTGGTTTTTGTCCATTCAGGTCTATGTTCGTCCATGTTCGTCAGCTCGTTCGGCGGAGATTGTTCGATCCACCCGTTGATGCGTCCCCCAAAAGTTGCATATTGGATAAAATCATGAATTTTTTGCTTTTCTCTCCGTGAGATTATCAACTGTTTCTATGCACTCCGTGTCACCGTGGCGAAATGTTATTTCCGACAAAACCTAATTCATTACTCAAGGACTAAATCATGACGCAGATTACAATCATCGGACTGGGGCTGATTGGCTCCTCCATTGGGCTGGGGCTCAAAACGTTGGAAAATGATTACCTCATCATGGGGCATGATAAAAATCGCAAAGCCATGGATCGGGCGGTAAAGAAAGGCGCGGTCGACGCGACCCATTGGAATCTCATCGCTGCCTGCGAAGAAGCCGATATGATCATCCTCGCAATCCCCATCCACGATATCGTCCCCACCCTAGAAGCGCTCAAACTGGACTTGAATCCAGGATGCCTGCTACTTGACACCGCCCCGCTCAAACGCCCCGTGCTCCGCGCCGCGCAGGAGCATCTGCCAGAACAGGTTCATTTCATTGGCAGCAACCCCATCCTTCATGCGGAACATCTCACCGTAGAACGCGCCTCGCCCCATCTGTTTCAGGGGGCGACCTGGGCGTTGTGCCCGCAAGAAACGACGCACGCCGATGCTGTGCAGGTAGCGGCCAGCATGGTGCAGGCGTTGGGAGCCACGCCCTATTTTCTCTCGGCAGAGGAGCATGATGGGTTGATGGCCGCTGGGGAGAGCCTGCCACTGTTGCTCTCTGGGGCGCTGTTGCATGGAGTCAGCAAGAGTGAATCGTGGCGCGAAATCAGACGCCTGGCCGGGTTGCAATTCGAACGGGTGACGGCCATGCCCGACTTCGAGCCCGAAGCCCTGGCGGAAACGGTGTTCGATAATCGAGACAACGTCATTCATTGGATCGATGTAATGATCGCAGAATTGCAGGGCTGGTCCGAAGCGTTGAAACAAGATGATGATGAAACGCTTCAGGATTGGTTCCGCGCCGCCCAACAAGAACGGAAGCAATGGCTCAAACTGCGCCAGAGCGCAGATTGGGAAGAAACGATGCATACCCACAATGTGGAATATACCGGATTTTTCTCTCGAATGTTCGGCGCGGGCGCTTTTTCGCGCAAACGCAACAAACTCTGGAAAGACTGAAGACTTCCGGCACCCCCCTGCCCGAACTTCCCCCAGAACTGAATGTATTTGGCCTATCATGACAGACAAAGCTAACTGGCATCAGGAAAGTGGGAGGATGACTACTGATCGCACCTGGAATCCCACCATCATCCATTTGCATCAGGTAAAGTCCACGCAGGATTGGCTGCGAGAGTGGGCGCAGATGCAAGCCCGGGAGGGCTTGATTCTGATGGCCAGAACGCAGACCTCGGGGCGGGGACGACTGCATCGCTTGTGGGAATCTCCGCCTGGTGGGCTATATCTCTCCCTGTTGTTGCGCCCCGCCATGGCTGCAACCCAGGCGAATCAGTTGACGATGCTGGTTTCGCTGGCAGCCATCGAGGCTTGCCAGCAAGTGACCGGAGTACGCGCCCGACCAAAATGGCCCAATGATCTACTTCTGAACGGCAAGAAGTTGGCGGGCGTGCTCACCGAGTTGGAGATTGCCAATTCGCAGCTTGTCTATGCCATCATCGGGGTGGGAATCAATGTGAACAACCAGTTCACCACTGGCCCTCTGGCTCAAACTGCCACCAGTCTGCGCATGGCCACGGGCGCGAAGCATGATGTGGACGCGTTGGCCGATCGCTTTGTGGCGGCGTTGGGCCGATGGTATGAGGAATTTCTGGAGGGAAAGTCGCCCCAACCGAGCTGGGTTCGCCAACTGGAGCCCCTGGGCCGACGGGTGCGGGTGCAGCAACCCGCCCGACCTTTGTTGCGTGGTCTGGCTGTGGATGTTTCGCCCGAGGGCGCTCTACTGGTGCAAGATGATGATCATCAGATACACAAGATTTGGGCGGGAGATGTGGTCATCGAGTAAAGATTGTGCTATCATTCCGCACCATGAGCGATAATGATTCACGAATCCTGCATGGCTTCAGCGATCGACTGGCCATCGAGCGCGCGGTCAAAGATCTGGCCAACGCTCGCAACGCTTATCAGCAAGATCAGCAGGCCAAAGCTCTGGCCGCACGTGGAAAAGATGTTCTCCGCGCTCTGCTACGGCATCTCGAAGCCTCCGATCCAACCCTGCGCGGGGGCCTGGGACGGCTGGCTCAACACATGGACCCAAATCTGGTCATTCCGGCGCTACAACAGGCGGCCATGGATGAACGGCGCAGCGACGCGGCCCGACTCACGGCGGTGATGTTGTTGGAACGCTATTTGGGACAGGAGATCGATCCAATCATGGCGCAACGCATCCCCGCCTCTTATGATGTGGCTCGCGAGAGTGGTGAGGAGGCGATCGCCATTGCCGAAACCGAGCCATTGGTGCTGGTGGAATATGCCGAGCAATTATTGGATGAACCGCCCGAGATCGTCCACGCAGTGTTGCAGGTGATCACCGATATGGAAGACCCGCGGCGGGCGCGGTTGCTTCAGGCCGTGGCGGCTTACGCCGAACCTGATTTGCAACGAGAAATCCTCACCATCCTGGGCAGCATCCGCCATCCCTTGGCCGTGCAGGCGTTGCATGTTCTCTGGCGTCTGGTTGCGCCCGACCTGAAGGACCAGGCGCGTCGCCAAATTCAAAAACTTCGGCTCTCGGGCGTCAAGGAGGAATCCACCAGCGATCTGCGAGCCTTGTGGTCGCCGATCAACGCCCAAGGACACAGCTTTCTCTGGTTTGTGCATTCCTCGGCAGAAGCGCCATTGGGCGATTTGTTGGTGTTAATCCTTCATGACGAATTAGGCGTTGTCTACGCCACTGCGTATCCCCAATTGGACCCGGAACTGCTGCCACGTCCTGCTGCTCGAGGAAAATCGAACAACATCCCCATGGTGGATAGCTCGCACCGGGTGCTCATGGTCGAAATTGATCCACTATTGGGGCTGCAGATGCTCGATGAAGCGCTCACGCGCATGGCTCAACTACAATTCCCATGGCCAGGAGAAATCGTCGTCTTTGGCGATTGGTTATGGACCGGACGCCCATATCCCCTGCCCGATCCTCTCTGGCCCAAACTGCCCCAACCTGCTTTTCCCGAAGCAGAAACAGCCAAAAGCTTACTCGAACATCCCGCCTTTTCGGGCTGGGTATGGACGCTGCCAGACCTAAACGTGCTATTGCGCGATGAAGATAGAGCAACCCTGCAGAAAAATGGAACGCTCCATCGCCGCATTGCGGCCATGTTGGTCAACGAAACCAATCGCAAGCTCCTCAGCCAACGGTTGCTTCAGCAAGCCCGTTGGTTAACGCTCAGTAAAGATCGCAAAACCGCGGCCCAAACGCTGGGAGTGCGTGAAAATGTGAATGCTGGAGCGGTTGACCATCCTTTCATCGAAATGCTGGCCTGGCGAAGTTTACTTACTGCAGCCGCGGATCAAGCCATGCGCCACGCACTACAATCCATCAGTCGCATTGAGGAAGAAGACACACCCCCAAACAGGCGGCCAACGACGCCCGCCTGACGCCACCGTCGCATTGTGGCGACGAAAAGGTGAATTGATTATGACGCGAACTCAACATCTTTATCCAGTTATTGTGGCTGGAGGCGTGGGTAGTCGTTTGTGGCCCCGCAGCCGCCAACGCTCTCCCAAACAGTTTCTGGACCTCACAGGCAATCAACGCAGCATGTTGCAAGAGGCGTACGATCGCATGACGCCATTGGCTCCACCAGAGCGCATATTCGTCATCACCAATGCCGAATATGTGCAAGAGGTGCAGACGCAATTACCGCAGTTGCCCGCGGCCAACATCGTCGGCGAACCAGAGGCCAAAGGGTCTGCCGCGGCGGTCGGTCTGGGCGCGATTCATCTACTGCGTCGCGATCCCGACGCCGTAATGGCTGTGCTCACAGCCGATCATCTCATCAACAAACCAGAGGTTTTGCGTAAGGTGCTGGTGGCAGGCGCCGAGCTGGCGCAAGGAGGAGAGCTCATCACCCTGGGCATTCATCCCAGGCATCCCGAGACAGGATACGGTTATATCGAGATGGGAGAGCCCCTAGGCGTGTTTAATCAGCTCACGGCGCATCGCGTTCGCCGTTTTCTCGAAAAACCAGATATCGAAACCGCCCGGGATTTCGTGAAAGCAGGTAACTTCGTTTGGAATAGCGGCATGTTTATCTGGCGGGCGGATGTCATCATGGCGCAATTCCGCCAATTCATGCCGGATTTGTATGTCGCGCTGACGAAAATTCAACCTACGCTGGGCGGCTCCGCCGAAAAGCAGGCCTTCGACGCCTACTGGATGCCTCTCAAGGGCAACACCAGCATTGACTACGGCGTGATGGAGCGGGCGGAGCGGGTGGCTGTGTTTCCGGTGGATATTGGCTGGCATGACATTGGCTCGTGGGCGGCTTTGCTCGATGTTCTGCCCAAGAATGAACAGGGCAATGTGGTTCAGGCCCAACATCTCGATTTAGAAAGTAACAACATTTTGGCATTCAGTCGAAACCGCCTCATTGCCACCATCGGCCTGAAAGATATGATCATCGTCGATGTGGATGATGTGCTATTGATCATACCGGCAGATCGCGCCCAAGATGTGAAGAAGCTCATCGAATTGTTGAAGCAAAATGGCATGGAGCGCTATCTGGTATGATGGATGCATATAACTTTTGTCCACGCTGCGGCCAACCTCTGAGCTCCAGGCAGTTATTTGGCGCCTTGCGTCCATATTGTCCAGCCTGTGGCTATATTGTTTTTCGCGATCCCAAACTGGCGGTAGGCGCGCTCATCGTGAAGGATGGACAAGTGCTGCTGGTGCGTCGCGGCGTGATTCCACGCAAGGGCTTTTGGGCCATGCCTTCCGGTTTTGTGGAATACGATGAACAACCTCGGCCGGCGCTGGCTCGAGAGATACGCGAAGAAACAGGTCTGGAGGCTGAAATCGGGCGGGTGTTGGATGTATTTCCCCTGGAAGACCCGCACAAAAAGGGCGTCTTCCTGCTGTTCGAGGCCCGCGTCGTGGGCGGAGCGCTGCATCCAGGCGACGACGTGACCGAAGTACGCTGGTTCCATCTGGATGATATTCCCTGGGAGGCCATGGCTTTCACTCAAGTGCGCGATATCCTGACGCGATTGTCCACACGCCAAAACGATGCCCGCGTCCAGCTTTGATGACGTCGCCCTGAAGTCATGATTCTCCCTACCATCTTCTTGATTCCCACTCCACCAAGGTTCTATGATGAAACGTGTAGAGATCACCCTGGCCGATCATCCTAAACAAGCCCCATACACCACTTATGAAACCGTCGATCAGCAGACAGTGGTCATTAACCTCGATGCGGGCGCTTACATCTCGTTGAATGAAACAGGCAGTTTTCTTTGGGAGCGCCTGGATGGTAAGCGAACGTTAGCCGACATCGCCCAAGAGTTGGCTGAAATGTATAACGTCGCGCCCGACATCACCAGACCAGATGTTTTAGCGCTGGCGCAAGTGCTCCTCAAAGAAAAGTACATTATTTTGTCTTGAGAATTGGCCCATTGAGCCGTCATCTCTGACAAGTCACATCATTTGCATCCATCCCTTTGTCGCGAAGGCCAGAAGAAATGGAGCTTCCCAGGGTGTAACTTGTTATGTCGCGTCAACGGCTAATCAAGCAATCTCCGCCAAACAGCTGAGGAACATGGACGAAAACCAACATGTTCCTTCGTCCATGTTCCTACCGCCGTCTCTTCGCCTGCTTTTCGGACAGCGGCTCAAACATCAATACCCGTTTTTTTTACAAAACAGTCGCGCATCACACCTTCATGTTCTTCGTGGATGACTCAGAACTCCTCCACAAAAAGTGTGCCCTCCGTTCTTCGAGTCTTTTTCTCATACCCATGGGCCATCAACCATTTCGAGACATTCTCGACCATGGTGGGGTTACCGCATAAGTAGAAATGCGTCCTTTCAGGATCGCAGGTCACGCCCGCCTCTTTCTCCAGCACGCCCGCTTCTAACATCTCCTCAATCCACATACGATGACCGGGCCAGGTGTGGTCGGCGTCGGTGAGCGTGGGTAGATAATAGAAATTTGGAAAAGCATTGTTCAAGAAAGAGAGTTCGCTAAAGTAACCGAGGTCGCCCTGGTGCGCTGCGGCCTGAATGACGACCATCTTGCTTTCGGGGCGCTCTACGATGTGAGAGCGTAAGAAACTGATATAGGGTGTAATCCCCGTGCCTGTGGCAATCATCACCAAATCAGCATCTTGGGGAGCTTCTGAGAGCTTAAAAACGCCCACAATACGCCTGCCCACAAAGACTCGATCGCCCACCGAGAGATGAAAGAGGCGTGGCGTCAGTTGGCCGGTCTTGACCTGGGCGATGTAAAATTCAAATTGCTTCGTCTCGTGCCGGGCCGAAGCAATGGAATACGCGCGCTGAATCAATTTGTCGGGCTTGCTCGGAATCGCCTCTGGCTCAGAATTCTCGGAACGAGGCTCATTGCCATACAGCCCCAACGTAGTGTACTGTCCAGCTGAAAATTCTGATCTGGGATCATCGGTGGCCACGCGCAAAATCATCAAATTAGGGGTAATCTGAATCTTTTGCACCACGGTGGCATTGTATTTGTGCTCTGGCATGAGAAGCTTATCTCCTCGAAATAATAAAAGTGAAAAATCAACAACGTCCTGGCGCTATCTTCCATGCGCTGGAGGATGGATACATTTGTCAAATGCCGCGAAAGGCGCGCATAAGCAGACGTTGGTGCAGCGTGAAATATCTGTAGCCATTATACCTCATGTCGTGCAACGAATAGATATCGGATGTAGCGCCCAAATACGTTTCGGGGGACTTCTGTTCGGCCCGTGGTTGTGATTATTTTTGACTGATGATCGCCTTCCGGCTCATTGCCATGGTGTACTCTCGAATTTGAAACGCACCCCGATGCCAGGGGTGCGTTTCAATTTTGGGGCAATTTATCCATTTGTCGAATGGCCCGCAGGCCTGAAGCGCCCGACTTGAGTCGGCCAGGAAAGCAAAAAAGCGCCCCCATTTTGAAAAGCCCCTTTGGAAGCGCCCCGTAGTCAGATGCGTCGCACTTGCCGAAGTGCGACGCATCTCTTGTGGCTGATTAACCACCTCCCGGAGGTTGTGACGATTTTCAGGGGAGCGCCTGACCGTTGGCAATGCCGTCGCCCGCGGCGCGGGCCAGCAAGTGCTGTTTGACTTTGATGCCGGGGAGAGGGCCTATGGCCGACAGAATGTACGCGGCCAGACCGCTGATGAGGGGAGCGGCGTAAGAGCTTCCCACACCATAGCTGAACCCGGTCCACGTGGCGGTGCTGAGGCTGATGAGCGCATAGCGGCAGTCGGCCCCGCGGCAGCGGTCCAGGCCCGGCAGGCAGAAGGGATCGACGCCGCCACCGCCCGGGGCCATAATGTCGCCCGCGTTGGAGAAGCAGGCCAGTTTCCGGTCGTAGTTGCAGGCCGACACGCCGATGACGAACTCCCAGGCCGCAGGGATTTGGGCCGGC
>CAZYSY010000024.1:0-34147 GCA_964650295.1 uncultured Caldilineales bacterium
AACTGCTAAGGTTGACTCGTCTGCGCCGCTCCGCCCGAGGCTAAACCCTCGGGCTACGGGTGCAAAGCCCCACTGGGGCTCAGCCGTGCAGCCCAGAGGGCTTGGCAAGGGTAGCCCGGAGGTTCAGCTCCGGGCGAAAAAAACAGGCCGAAGCCAGGTACGTAAGCAGTTACAAATAAACATTGGAGACGATTACAACTTGTCAGACGAAGATAGATGAAAAGAGGAATGTGGACGAAACGAACCATCGTCCACATTCGGCAATTTTCGTCCATCTTCATAAAAATGTTCAGTGCTTTGGGACGACGGATGGTTCACGCCGCCAAACAGCGTGAGTTGTCCCTTGTCTATCGTCAAATGGCGTGAGAGCGCACCATAGCGCCGAGCCGGAATGCAAACATCAGTCAGACATAACCACTGCCCGCGATGTTTTATGGGCTGCCTGGCGTGAGGGCAAAGTCGAATTCAGCGACGCAATTGGAGAAATGTGTGGCAGGATCTCCTTGAACCACATAGTAGTGGTTCGTGCTGGCATCGCCCAAAGCTCCTGGATCATCCCATTGCCAGGGGGAAGAGGTGACGCTTCCCACGAGCGTGTTGTTCGAGAGTTCGTAAGTGGGCCAGATCGGCCCATCGCTGCGGTAAACATCAAAATGCTGGTTGACGCCCGGCGGCGTCCATGAGATGCGAGCGTCATTCTGGTTCAGGGCGGTGATGTGGATGCGCAGCGGGGGTTGATATTCGTAAGCGCCCGAGTCGCAGCCATTGCCATGAGGGCGGGCCAGGCCGCGCTGGTCCGTGCTGATATCACATTCCGATTGTGGGATGTGATCGATGGCCACCGAATTGGATCCCAGGGCCAAAGTACTGGTAGGGCCGCCATTGTCCGCCAGCGATTGCAATTGCAGTTGATCGGATGTCACATTCTGCACATCGCCCGTATCTGTAAATCCACAAGTTGTGGCGCTTTCGAAGTTGTATCCTCCAGAGCCCATGGTTTCGTTGCAGTCGGGACCCGAGCTCTGAAACGCGATGATGCTTTTGGTGACGATGAAGATGGCGCCGTTGCTACCATCATTGTAAACGCCCCCGGGACCAAAATTGGAATCGTTGTTCGAGATGGTGCTGTACAGCAATGTGCCATAACCAAAATTGGCGATGGCCCCACCGACATGTCCGACAAGATTGGTTGTAAATGTGCTGTTGGTGATGGTCATATCATCGCTAGTGGCATTTTTGTTACAGATACCACCTCCATCACCGGTCTGGGCCTGGTTGAGGATAAAAGAGGAGCGGTTAATGGTTAATGTTTTGATGTTATAGATGCCCCCGCCATCATGATAAGCATAATTTGCGCTGACATCCGAGGTGTTGATGGTCACAGTGCCATTGTTCCAGATGCCGCCGCCATAGTTGCTGGAATCATTGTCCGTGACATTGCATTGGGTTAGTGTGATGGCGCCTGTGTTATAAAGGCCTGCGCCATCTCCACTGGTCTGGTTCCGTTGCACTTTGCATTGAGTCAGTGTAATTGTGCCGCTGCTCTCGTTGTATAGGCCCGCACCCGCGACCGAAGAATTGTACGAGATTTCAGTGTTCGATATTTCTAGTGTGCCACTGTTGTAAGCCCCGCCGCCCGCCACATCGCTGCCATTTTCCTTGAGTAGGCAGTCATTTTCCAGTGTGAGTGAGCCTCTATTGTAAAATCCACCTCCATATCCCCCCCCTCCTGCCAGCGTCATCGTCGCCCTATTGTCGGTGAGGGAACATTCAGATAGCGTTACATCACCGCCGCTGTTGTACAGACCGCCGCCCGCGGAATTGGAGAGGGGGCCTGAATCTGAGTCATTGCTTTCGAAGGTGCAATGGGTGATGTCGACATGATCGCCAGTGTTGTAAATGCCTCCTCCCCACGCGGCTGTGTTGTTCGAAAAGGTGCTGTCTGTGATGGACCAATTGTCCTGGTCACTATAAACGCCGCCACCATTGGTGGCAGAATTGTTTGTGAAGGTGCTGTTGGCGATGGTAAGAGAGCTGTGGTTGGCGACGCCCCCGCCATCACCACCATTGAGGTTGTTGGCTTGGTTGCTGGTGAAGGTGCTATCTGCGATGGATAGGGAGCCGCCAGTGGTGTAAATGCCACCGCCATTGCCATCGTTGCTGATGGAACCTGAAGTGTCGTGATCGACCGTGTTGCCCGAGAAATCGGCGTTGGTTATGCTCACCGTCCCTTGTTGATTGTAAAGACCGCCGCCATAGTGGGCTGTGTTGGTCATCACGGTGCTATGCTCGATGGTTAGCGTTCCTTGATCGTTGTAGATGCCGCCACCGTAGTAGCTGTTGCTTTGTGCGATGGTAATGCCGTTGATGGTGAGCGTCCCGGCGTTGTAGATGGCCCCGCCATAGAATGTCTCTTTGCCATGGGTGAGTTCGACATTGTTGATGGTCAGGCTCCCCGCAGAGTCGATGTAAAAGATTTGGTAAGCGTCGTTGCCCGAGATGGTATGACCATTGCCCTGGATGGTGATTTCGCTGGTGATGTGAGGTAGATTGGCGTTGAGGGTGACATCGATGGTGATGTCGATGGTGTCTGCTCCTGAGCCTGCCACACATCCGCCCGTGGCGGAATCTGTATTGGCGGCGGTGATGGCGTCAGCCAGGGAGCAAGAGCTATTGACGGTGATCGTGTTGGCGGGTATGGCAAAAACAGAGTCAGGAACAATTGTCGTCCCAATCATCAGCATTGCCGATCCCAAAAGCAAGCCCAATGTGGTAGCCCATAGTCGTCTTCGTTTCACCATGACCTCCGGTGGTTGAGGTGAGCACGGCTGCCCGCCCTCGCTTCAGGTTGCAATGTTTGGACAACCGAATAGGGATAAAATAGTGATTTCTATTATAGCACCGATGCAGGAGCTCATTGAAACTGTTTGCTAGCAGCTGTTAGGAATGGGCGGCAAACTGGTAATTGCGCCCTGCTGACGTGGTGCGGCGGTCGTCATCTGATGTTTTCGTGCTGCGAAGTCCACAGTCGGGCGTAGAGACCGCCCGCGGCCAATCGCTCGGCGTGGCCGCCCCGCATCAAGCAAATTGTTCCGGTCTGCTCGCCTTCCACCCAACTTGCCGCGTACAACAAGATTGCTGCTACCAAAGCGCTCATGGTGTATGCCCATGAGGATTTTCCGGAACGGCGGGACAACATTTTTCAATTCATGCTGGCCTTGTAAAAATAATGCCCCGGCGGTATGACCGTCGGGGCTTTTGTTGTGTTTGTGGGGAAGGGGTGTCAGGGTAAACGAATCAAGACCGGCTTGCGTGCGGCATGCACCTCATCCAAACGGCGGATGGGGGCGTTCACCGGGGCCTGGCGCAGCAGGTCGGCGTTTTCTCGCGCCTCTTCTGCAATTTTATCCAGAGTATCCAGGAATTCATCGATGGTTTCCTTATCTTCCGTTTCGGTGGGCTCCATCATCAGGGCCTCATGCACGATGAGGGGGAAGTAGATGGTGGGGGGATGGAAATCATAGTCGATGAGACGTTTGGCGATATCCAGCGTGTGGACATCCTCTGCGCCCGGGATCTTGCCTTGGGCCACGGTTTCATGTTTACAGAAGCGATGTCCGTAAGGGATGGGGTAATTGCCCGATTTGAGGATGCGGGCCTGCATGTAATTGGCGTTAAGCACTGCGGTTTCGCTAACTTCGCGTAGCCCCGCTGCGCCCAACATGCGGATGTAGGTGTAGGCTTTGACCATCACTCCGAAATTGCCATGGAAGCTCTTGACCCGGCCAATGCTTTGCTCAGGTTGTTTCCAGATGTATGCATCCTCTTGTTCGCTGAGTCCCACGATGGGGCCAGGTAAGAAGGGAGCCAGCTCGGCGACTACGCCTACTGGCCCGCTGCCAGGTCCACCACCGCCGTGGGGTGTGCTAAAGGTCTTGTGCAGGTTGAAGTGCATCACGTCGATGCCCAGGTCTCCTGGGCGGGTGATGCCCATAATGGCGTTGAGATTGGCCCCATCGCCATAAACCAATCCTCCGGCCTCATGCACCAGCTCGCACACTTCCACGATGTTGGATTCGAACAGGCCCAGGGTGTTGGGGTTGGTGATCATGATGCCGATGACTTCGTCATCCAACGCTTCTTTGAGCGCGGCGGTGTCCACATTGCCATCTGCATCACTGGGGATTTGCACCGCGGTGAATCCTGCCATGGATGTGCTGGCGGGATTGGTGCCGTGGGCGGAGTCGGGCACCAGGATTTTGTGGCGTTGGGTTTCGCCTCGGGCCAGTTGTGCGGCGCGCATGATGAGTACGCCAGCGAACTCGCCGTGCGCGCCTGCAGCGGGCTGCAATGACACTGCGTCAAAACCTGCGATTTCGGCTATCATCTGCTGCAGGTCGTACATCAGACCCATGGCTCCCTGCACAGTGACGGGGTCTTGTAAGGGGTGTATGGCGGCGAATCCGGGTAGCCGCACGGCCCACTCATTCACTTTTGGATTGTACTTCATGGTGCAGGAGCCCAGGGGATAGAAACCCTTGTCCACTGCATAATTCTTCTGGCTCAGGCGCAGATAGTGTCGCGTCACCTGGGTGAGGCTGAGCTCTGGCAGGGGCAGTTCTTCTCTCAGGAATTCACTGGGGATAGGGGTTTCGGGCACATCGGGGGCAGGCATATCCACACCTTTGCGCCCGGGCCTGCTTAGATCGTAAATGTAAGCGTCGTACTTCATGGCTGCACCTCCAGATTCAGTTGGATGCGCGGAGCCGCGGCTTCTTTTAGCGCCAGCACCAGGTCATCGATCTCCTCACGAGTGTTCATCTCGGTCACGCATAGCAACATGGCGTTGCCAAGGTCCGGGTATTCCTGGCTCAGATCGTAGCCGCCGATGATGCCATATTCTTCTAGCAAGTAACTGTTGATTTCAGCCACCGGGAGCGGGCATTTGATGACGAATTCTTTGAAGAAGGGCTTATCCAACACCACTTCGTAATCATCCAATGCTGCGATCTGGTAGGCGGCGTAGTGGGCTTTGTGCCAGCTTAGTTCCGCCACCTGGCGCAGACCATGCTTGCCCATGGCGGCCAGATAGGCGGCAGCGGCCAGGGCGTTCAGGGCCTGATTAGAGCAGATGTTGCTGGTGGCTTTTTCGCGGCGGATGTGCTGTTCGCGAGTGGAGAGGGTGAGCACATAGCCGCGTTTGCCCGTTACGTCGATGGTTTCGCCCACCAGTCGCCCTGAACTCTTGCGCACATACTTCATGCGGAAGGCGAAGATGCCCAGAAAAGGCCCGCCAAAGCTGATGCTGTTGCCTAGCGTATGTCCTTCGGCGGTGACGATGTCCGCTCCATATTCTCCGGGCGGTTTCAGCAGGCCCAGGGCAATCGGGTCTGTGGCCACGGCCAGCAGCGCACCGCGGGCGTGCACCGCATCGGCCAGGTCTTGCATCTCTTGCGGCGTGTGCAGTTGTCCAAGGAAGTCGGGGTTTTGTACGATGACCAAGGCTGTGTCATCATCGCAAAGGTCGATGAGGGCATGAAAATCATTCTCTCCGGTCTCGTCGCCGATGATTTTTATTTCCATGCCCTGGGTGTAGGTGCGCAGAACCTGCCGGTATTGAGGATGCAGGGTGGGGGAAACCACGATGGTGCGGCGTTTGTGTCGCTGAATGTTCACCGCCATAATCGCAGCCTCGGCCACCGCGGTGGCTCCATCATAATGTGAGGCGTTCACCACTTCCATGCCGGTGAGCGCAGCCACCATGCTCTGATACTCGAATGCTGCCTGTAATGTGCCCTGGCTAATTTCTGGTTGATAGGGGGTGTAAGCTGTATAAAATTCGCCGCGACTGATGATGGTGTCTACGATCGCAGGCACGAAGTGGTTGTAAGCGCCTGCCCCCAAAAAGCTGGCAAATTCCCGTAGATTGGCGTTTTCTGCGGCCATCATGTCTAGCTCCCGCATGATCTCCATCTCGGTCATGGGGTCTGGCAGATCCAACTTGGGATATCGATGTTCGGCTGGGACATCCGCGAATAGGTCGCCGATATCCTGAATGCCGATGGCCTCCATCATGGCCCGGCGCTCAGCCTCAGTGTGAGGAATATAGCGCATGGTTCAATGCTCCCGCGTGGCGTTGAATTTTTCGTAGGCGTCGGCGTCCATCAGGTTGTCAAGTTCAGACAGGTCGTTGGCCTTGACCTTGAAAATCCAGGCGCCGTATGGGTCTTCGTTGATAATTTCGGGGGAGTCATCCAGGGCTTCGTTGACCTCGATGATTTCGCCCGAGACGGGGCTGTTGATGTCGGCTGCGGCTTTGACCGATTCTACAGTGCCAACGACTTCGCCCGCGCTGACTTCTGTTCCTATCTCGGGTAGCTCGACATAAACAATATCGGAGAGTGCGTCCTGGGCGTAGTCGCTGATGCCCACCACGACGATGTCATCATCTTCGACGCGGGCCCATTCGTCGGTTTCGGCGTACTTCAGATTCGGGTCATATTTTAGGCTCATGGTTGAAATCTCCTTTGGTTGACGGGAGGGTTGAGTGATTGTCTAATGAAGTGAGGAGAAGCTATGTCTTTCTTGGTTCATTTGTTTGCTTATCGTCGATAGGCGGGGATGTAGAAGGGGCGGCGCACCACCACGGCCTTCTTGGGTTTGTCGCGAATGATGACATCCAGTTCCGTGCCGAATTTGTTGTACCCGCGGGGAACATAGGCCAGGGCCAAGAATTTACCCAGGGTGGGAGATTTCATGCCTGTAGTCACCCAGCCGATGACTTTGCCATCCTTGGCGACTTCATAATGCTCGCGCGGCACGCCTCTGTCCACCATCTCCAGGCCCACCAGCAGCATGTCGGGTTTTTCAAGCTTGGACTTCAGCACGACATTGCGACCAATCCAGGGGCCTTTGTCCCAATCGCACACCCAACCCAGGCGGGCGCCGATGGGTTCAACTCGAGCATTGATCTCATGTCCATAAAGAGGCAGGCAGGCCTCGAAGCGTAGGGAATCGCGTGCAGCCAGACCGCAAGCCAGCAAACCATCCTCTTTACCCGCTTCCAGCAGCATTTCCCACATGGCAATGGCTTTCTCCTCCGGGAAGAAGAGTTCATAACCATATTCGCCGGTGTAGCCTGTAGCCCCGATAAGGGTTTCGACGCCGCCCACCTGGATTTTGGCTGCGGTGTGGAAATCCACCTGGTTCAGGTCGTAGTCGGTGATTTTTTGCAGGATGGCTTGGGCTTTGGGGCCTTGCAGCGCCACCATGAAGGTGGGGTCGGAGATATCGATGATGTCTGCATTGAAACCTACAATGTGGGTATCCAGCCAAAAGATGTCCTTTTCTCGATTGGCTGCATTGATGACGATCATCCACTCATCCTCAGGCTGTTTGTAGATGAAGATGTCATCCACAAAGGTGCCATCTTCGTAACAAAGATAACTGTATTCGGCGTCCCACACCTGCATCTTTGCCACGTCGCGAGGCTGGATGTACTGCAAGAAGGCTTCAGCGTCGGGCCCGACCAGCTTCAGTTGTCCCATGTGATCGATGTCGAACAGGCCTGCGGCGTTGCGCACCGCATGATGTTCGGTCATGGGCCCAGTAGGATACTGCACGGGCATCTCGTAACCTGCGAAGGGCACCATGCGCGCCCCCATGGCGACATGCACGTCATAAAGTGCTGTACGTTTTAGTTCGGACATTGTTGGCCTCCCATTGCCAATTGCGTGTGGCCCGGAATCCGGGCGCTGTGTATGACAGAGATGCCCCTGGTGCTCTGTCCTGGCGCCTGAGAGATTGGCCGTGAAGGCTTTCCCCGTCGGTGGAGGCAAATTGAAACCTCACTCTCCAGAGCGCTGTCGGCGTACGATCCTTTTTGCCTGAGAGATTCACCAGCGGATCGGGCGGTCCGCTAGCTTGCCCCTTCGGCGGTCAGGGAGATGATTGAAGAGAAATGATTAAAGAGCAAAGAGGTGTAATTGGCAATTGTTCGTTGCTGCTCTCATTTTACTTCGATCATTAATCATCGATCTTTGTTCATTCTTCCTGACACTCTCTCGCACGCGTCATCCAGCATGAATTAGTTTTGTGTCCGGTTCATCCTTGAACCTGCCTAAAGTGTAGCATCGGAAGTCGAATTCGTCAATTAGCGCTGTCGCCAACTTCCCACCTTTCTTTCAAACATGCTACAATTTCCTTCCTATGAATGCTTTTTGGATGACCCCCCTCGGCCCCATAGGTCTACTTTTGGGCGGCGGCGGGGTGTTGCTTTTCTCACAGCGCTATCTTTCTTGGCGAATGCGCCAGGTTCTGCCCGTAGGACTGACATTGGCGAGCATGGCGGCTTGGCTTTTGCTGCGGCTGCAACCACAGGGCCTGGGACAATGGTGGGTGTGGCAGGCTCCGCTGGAGCTTAAAACCGCGCTGGGGGTGCAGTGGGATGGGTGGGTGTGGTTGGTGGGATGGCTGATGTTTGTCGTAGCGCTCTCTGCATTGCTATTGCCATCCTGGCGCGAACGCCCTGGATTTACACCTCCAGCGTTTTGGACGCCTTTACTCCTGGCCGCTTCGCTTCTTGTGATCACCGCCGCGACATGGAGCACATTGTTGGGCGCTTGGACGCTGCTGATTTTTTTCACAGCCATACTGGCGGCTTCGCCGTCCTCTAATGCGCCACGAGTGTGGTCGATATTGTTGCTGTCTGTTTTATTTCTGCTGGCCGCGCCATTGTTCAATGGGTTCGAGTCCCTGCTGGTCGTGCTTTCGAGCGAGACGTTGAATCTGCAAGCGCAGTTGTTGTTATTGTGGGCTGTGATCATTCCTCTTGGCGTTTATCCTTTTCACTTTTGGTTTATGTCTGAGGAGTCGCGTCCGCGAGGCGTGCAGATGGTGCTACAACTGACGCCTGCTTTGGCCGCTTTGTATTTGTTAGGAAGATTCGAACTCCCTTTGCTGACCAGTTTAGGATGGATTGCACTGGCTGTCGCGGGTTTGCTCGGTAGCGCCATTGCGGCCTGGCTGGCGGGTGATTCTGCTCAAAGATGGATGTACGTCGTCATCAATCGGGCCACTTGGGCGGCGCTGTCGTTGTCGTTGTTTCGAGATGACAGCATGGCTCGAATGCTACTGCCTTTGACTTCTCTCGTATTGGCGGTGCTGATTTGGACGCTGACCCTGGCGTTACGGCGCCAATACGGGCGTTGGATGAAGTGGATGGCGCTTTTCTTCCTACTTGGATTTCCCTTTACCACCGGATTTACACTTAATCTCAGTCTCTCACAATTGGCCACCAGTCTTATCGGTTTTCCTGTGTGGTTGCTGGTGTTGGCTGCTCAAGCCTTGTTGGTGGCTGCGGTATTGCGTCCCATGCATGATACTGAATCCGATTCTCAGACTGAATCAGATTACCTTCCTGCCGGGATGTTAGCGTGGATGCTGGCGCTGGTGGTTCTGTTTGGAGTATTATGGGGATTTTTTCCGGCCACGCTTGCTCGCTCCGCTGGTCTTTCGCTTTCGGCGCCATATCATAGCGTGTTTTTGCAGATTCGCTCTGCAGGGCTATTGACTGGCTGGATGACCGTGCTGGCTCCGGTATTATTGGGGGGGGCGTTGGCCCGATGGCACCTGCGTCTCTTTTATGGGATGGAGAGATGGCAGAAGCGATTGATGTTTGTGGTAGATCTACGCTGGTTGGAGCGCTTGTTACTTTCGGTGCTACATTATCTTTCCATCTCTTTAGGTTTTGCTGCCGACATTCTGGATGGAGCCGGGCAGTTTGGCTGGGTGTTGCTGACGTTGCTTCTGCTCTGGCTGTTTATGCGTTGATCCAGTAAAATTGCGAATCTCATGCCTACGCTCAACCAATTTCTTGCTTTCACCCGTGCATTAACCAATCCCGCACTGATTTTTCCTAGCGTGGCGTTGATTGCTGCTATGCTGGTTCTCAGCGATTGGCGATTGGCTTTGTTGTCTTTTGCTGGCGTGAAGGTGTTTGCTGGCATCCTTTTGCTGCAATTGATGCCTCCGGAGTGGGCTTTGCAACAGTGGGTAACAGGGGGGATTGTGGCAATCATGTGGTTTTTGTCTGCGCGGCGGGTGGATGTCGTGCGTCGCAAGCAGAGCGGCGTGCCCTGGTGGAAGCCCGATTGGCGATTGAATCCTTCAACGCTTTTGCGATTGGCTTTCGTTATTTTGCTTCTTGTGGCCACGCACTTTGTACGGCCTTATGTCGCGATTCCTAAACTGCCAGCCGATCTCGCCCGCTATGCCACGTTTCTGGCGCTGGCAGGTCTCACCGCTCTGGGCCTGGGGGATAGGCCTATGCGCTGGGGATTTGGGCTGATGTTGTGGCTGCTGGCTTCGACTTTCGCCATTCATGCCTGGCAAGTGTCGGTGGATGTGGTGGGATTATTGGCCGGCATGGAGCTGTTGTTGGGGTTTGCTATTTCGTATCTGATTGTTGTGGATGGCGCTCGGTTCTGGCCGAAACCGGGGGAAGCATGAGCCTGTTGATGTTTTTGTTATTGTTGTTGTTCGGTTTGGGCGCAGTGGCCGCGCTGCTGCGGCGCGTGGCCGTGCAGGCTTCGGGATTGACTGTTGCGGGCGGTTTGACATGGTTGATGATGGCATTGTGGCGCACTCCGGTCGATGGTAGTGTGCAGTTGTTGGGACGAACCTTGCTCCAAAGCCGCCCCATCCATATCCTCAACCTGAATCTGCATTTGACCACCGCTGTGCGGGCGCCGCTTATCCTTTTCTTGCTTTGGGGGGCTGTTTTTGCCCTGGTGGCGGCGTTGATCAAAACCGAGCGCGTCTTTTTTCCTACCATTCCCTGGCTCATCGCTGTGTTGGTGGTTTTTTTGAGCAGCACCCCTTTGTTGTGGGCGCCGTTGTGGCTCATGGCGGCTGCCATCATCATGGCTGTAATCGCCCAAGGCAATCGCCCGCGCTCTGCCCGCGCAGCGCTACGCACCTTGCTTGCTCCCACCCTGGCTTTTCCCTTTTTCCTTTTTTCCGCCTGGGTTTTTTCACAGTCCGCCGTTGCGGCCGAGAATCCTCAACTTTGGAACAATGGCTGGCGCTCTTTGCTCATTGGCATGTTGATTCTGACCTCTCCTGTGCCTCTTCATGGCTGGATTGTGGCTCTGGGGGAGTCGGCTTCACCGTTTGCCGGGGCGTTTTTGGTGGGGATGTGGCAGATCGCGACTTATACTTTTTTGCGACGGTTGCTTTTTGCTTATCCCACCATCACCGAGTTTGCTGATCCCGGGTATTGGCTGCCCTGGATTGCTGTAATTCAGATGCTTTGGGCGGGGGTGTTCATGTTGGGAAGTCAGCGGTTGGGGCAGTTGTGGGGATATCTGCTTTTGTGGGGGTATGGCGCTGCGTTTCTGGCCTGGGGGCTAACAGGAGAATTGGGCAATGACGCGATTTTTTGGCAATTCCTGGTTAGCCCTCTAGTATTGACCATTGCTGCTGCCGGGTTGCAAAGCATTGTGCATCGGTTTGGTGAGAATCCTCCCTATCACGCACTTCATGGCGTCAGCGAACGTATGCCTCTCTCTTCTTTGGGATTTATTGCTGGTGGGTTGTTTTTGTTGGGATGGCCCTTGGGCGCTTTGTTTCCGTTGCGGCTGGCTACATTTCAGGTTGCCGAGTTTCGGGCAGGCAATATTTTCTTGTGGACGATGGTGGTTTTGCTTTTGGGGGTGTTGGGGATGATTCGAGCCTTGCGGCGTTTGGCTTCGCCTGTAACCGATGCGTCTCTTCAGCGTGAATCCTCGCTGACTGCCTGGACCATCGGCCTGCTATTAGCTGTGGGCCTGTTGTTTTTCTTCAATCCTGGTTTGCTCAGTCCCATCATTGATCAGCTGCTGGTTTGGTTTAATGTCGTCTGATATGGGCGTTGTGGAGCGGGGGCGCTTTTATTTTTGGGCTGGGCGGATTACGAATCCACCCTGGGGAGCCCCGCTTCGGAGCCGGATTCGCAATCCGGCGGGTTTTGCAATGTCTGCCCCCATTTTGAAACGCACTTGCGACGCGAGCCACTTGCCTGCCAGCGCGGTTTGTGCTATGTTAATGTCTGCTTTGATTTATGTGTTTGAGTCTGGTTGATATCCTCGTCATGGATACTTCCTACGCATTACGCCGTCGTTTTGGCTACCTTCTATTTGCCATTGGTTTCTTTGTAGGGGTGTGGCTGCTGGGCGGTATTGCTTGGGCCAATTTAGAAGCCAGCTTATTTGGGGTTGGGGATGTGGGTAAAAATCTTTCGGGTTTGCGTTGCTCGTTGCTGGTCACCTCTGATGAGATGGCTCGGGCTCAGGTCGCGCTGGAAAACCCATTGGATCGCACCATAGATCGATTTGTGCGGTGGCGTATTGCCCAGAGGCACGTGTTGATGGTGGAGCAGCAGCGGGATACTGTGACATTGAAACCGGGTGAGCGAAAGACGTTGGAACGGAATGTTTCTACCGCTTCGGGGGTGTATGGGGGGCGTTTTCTTATGGTCGATGCTTTTGTGGGCAGCACCTATCCTTTGCCCGCTATGGAGGGGGCTTGCGGGGTGTGGGTCGTGTCCATTCCCTGGCTCTCTGGCCTTCAGGTTCTGATACTCGGCAATCTTGTTGCGCTCTTGGGAATGGGGTTGGGGTTGCTGTTGGTGCGACGGTATTCTGCTGGGCCTGAGGGCGTTTCTGGAGGCGCTTTTGCTTTGTTACTTTTGAGTTATGTTGTCGGGTTTGGGGCAACGCTTTTATTTAGATGGTGGGTCATTGGCGGCGTCGCGATTTTACTGATGCTTTTGCTTATGGTGTTGTGGTTGCTGTATCGTATCGATCGAGATTGGTTGCGGGTGAAACCCCCGTTGTAAGTAATTTGGCGACAAAGAAAGCCCGACGAGCACAAGGCCGTCGGGCTTTTTCTTTTCCTTTCCCACACCCAAGGAGATTCACTCAAGGAGATGTCTTATTGTAACTCCGGGCGGTGCGGGCGTCTATGATGTTGGTCATATTGGGTAACTTTTTTCTGTGTGCCAGTGGTTATTTTTGATTGGTGTTTGCATTCCACTTTTTGGCCATTCCGCCTATGGCAGATCGCGTCGTTTGTGCACGCGGATGTAGATCGACATGGCGTAGTAGCCAAGAAAGACGCCGATTATCGAGGCCAGGGCGGCTGCTCCCAATAGCGCCAGGCTTGGTGGCAGGTAACCCAGCACAATGAGAAAAGGGATGCCTGCGCCCAAGATGACTAACACGCCGCCAATAAACCAGAGTTTTGTCCAGATGGGTAGGGGACGCTTCATGGCTCAGGATAACTGGTGCGATCTGATTCGTATAGCCAACAGTTGACAATGTGCCCAGAGACTGGCTCGAAGTGGGGCGGCTCTTCGACGTTGCATTTGCCTTCGATGAAGTGTTCGCAACGTGGATGGAAGCGACAACCGGCAGGCGGGTTCACCAGGCTGGGCGGTTCACCCGGCGGCACATGCTTGAGATGCTTGGCGTTGGCCGCGTCGGGCACCGAGGTGCCAGTGAGCAGTGCTTTGGTGTAAGGATGCAGCGGATTGCCCAGCAGCTCTTCGATGTGCGTTTGTTCCACCAGTTTGCCCGCGTACATGACAAAAATGCGTTCGGAGAAAAAACGTACGGTGGAAAGATCGTGGGTGATGTACATCACCGAGAGGTTATGCTGCTCTTGCAATTTGCGTAGCAAGCGCAAAATCTCCACTCGCACCGATGCGTCGAGCATCGAGACGGGCTCATCCGCGACCAAAAGTTTGGGTTCCAAAATCATGGCCCGGGCGATGACAACGCGCTGCTGTTGGCCCCCGCTGAGCATGTGCGGATACTTGTTCAGAAAATCATCCACCGGCGTCAACGCCACTTCTTCCATGGCGTTGCGGATGCGTGATTCTCGTTCTTTTTTGTCTTTGATGCCATTGATCACCAGCGGTTCATCCAGAATGCGGTGTACGGGCATAAAGGGCGGCAATGCGCCGTAGGGGTCTTGCTGCACATAGCCAACTTGTGACCGATACCATTTCAACTCTTTTCCCTTCAACTTGCTGATGTCTTTCCCCTCGAAAATGACCTGCCCCTTGTGGGGACGATTCAATAGCAGCAGGGTTTTCATCAAACTCGATTTGCCGCAGCCGCTTTCGCCCACGATGGCGATGGCCTCGCCTCGTTTCAACGCAAAATTGACGTTATCCACCGCGCGCACCCAACCCACATGGCTGAATCCCCACTTTTTCAGCTCAAACCACACATGCAAGTCTTTGACTGAAATCAAGACATCATCCTCAGTGGAGATGGGGACGGTGACAGTTGGGCTCGTATTGACGTCTGTGCTCATGAGGCCTCTCCTGCTCCTGAGGCAGTGGATAAAACGACTGCCATATGATCTTTTTCGTACAACCAACATTTGACCGGATGCCCATCCACAATGAAAGTGGGCGGTTCTTCAGTGCATTTATCGAAACGTAGATGACAGCGATCGGCGAAACGACAGCCGGTAGGAGGATTTAACAAACTGGGGGGACGGCCAGGTATGAAGTCAGGCTCTTCGTCGCCATACAATCGGGGCACGCTGGCCATCAACCGCCGCGAGTAAGGATGCAGCGGTTCGGCAAAAAAGCTCTCCGCGTCGTTTACTTCTACGATCTGTCCCGCGTACATCACCGCCACCTCGTCTGCCAGCTCGCTCGAGGTGGCAATATCGTGGGTGATGAGGATGTAACTCGTTCCCGTTTCCCATTTGATGGTTTTGAGAACGTTCATAATGTTGGCCTGGGTTAGCAGGTCCAGCGCTGAAGTTGGCTCATCCAGCACAATAAGTTGGGGGTTGGTAATGAGCGCCATGGCAATGGCTACGCGCTGCCGCATTCCGCCAGAGAGTTCGAATGGAAAGCGGGTGAGGAAGTCTTCGGGAACGCCCACGCGTTGGAACATTTCCCGGGCCAATTCCAACGCCTCTTCCTTTTCTTTGCCCAGGTGAATCATGGCTGGCTCCGCCACTTGATCTCCCGCCCGCAATACCGGATTCAGAGCATTCATTGCGGCTTGCGGCACCATCGACATCTTGACCCAGCGCACTTGCCGCCGAAATTCTTCATCCGCCAGGGTCATTACATCCTGATAGTCGATGACGACTTTGCCTCGATATTCACTGACATTGCGTGGTAGCAGGCGCAAAATCGCTTTGGCCATAGAGCTCTTACCGCAGCCTGACTCACCCAGAATCACCACGGCCTTGTTCTTGTGCAGTTCAAGGTTCACGTGATCGACTGCCTGGACATTTCCTATACTGGTTTTGAAATAAAGAACCAGGTCTTCGATTTTCAAAAGCGTGTTGTCTTTCATAGCTTACATTCCTCGCAGCCGTGGGTTGAAGATGCGATCGAGTGCGAAGCCCAACATGGCAAATGAGAAACCGGTCAGCATTAGCATAAAGGAAGGCTCCAACACCCAGTAATACAGGCCTTTGTATAGCGCACCGTTGGTTCTGGCTTCGTCGATGATTTTTCCCCAGGTCGGCATGAGTGGATCCCCCAGACCCAACACCGCCAGCGATGCTTCGAGAAAGACGAAACTGGGAATGAGCACCACCAATGAGGGGATGAGCACGGGAATGATGCGGGGGATGAGGTATTGGAAGATGATACGGGTGTTGCTGGCTCCATACGATTGTGCGGCCTGGATATAACCCGCCTCCCGTTCCTGCATAAACATGGCCCGAAAGCTCTTGATGGAGGCTCCGAAAATGCTTAGCAAGATGATCACCCCCAGGATCACCCACAAACTGCGAGAATAGAACACCCCCACCATAATCAGGATGGGCAGCACTGGAAGCATCATGTTGATCTCGGTAATGCGCTGGATGACGCTATCCACCCAGCCGCCATACCAGGTGCCGGTGGCTGCGATAGTCATGGTCAACACGCTGGTGACCACCGCGGCGATGAGTCCAAAAGCCAGGGCCACGGGCGTGCCCCACAACAGCGCCAATAGCAGGTCACGGCGTAGGTGGTCGGTGCCCGCCAGACCGAACACTTTGCCATAAATGACTGTCTTGGCCTCGAACGCGCTTTCTGGCTCGAAGGTGAGCCCTGCCACCTCCAGCGTGTAGTTGCCCTTCAGCGGCTTCAATTCTTTGCTGTTGGGATCAGCAAAGAGGCCGATTTCGGCAGGTTGTCCATTCAGCTTTTTGGCGAGTTTCTCATCTTGCGAAAGTCGGCGCGTGTAGGTTTTATCGATGGAAAAATCACCGATATCCAGTTCTCGACCATCGGGCGTGATCCAGGTGAGGCTGATGTACGGCGCTTTTTTCTCAAAGGTGGAGGTGAAGAACATGATGACTTCCTGAGGAAATTCATCTGCCGTGTAGTCAAACGAAAACTCCATGTAGACATCGGTGAGATCATCCTTCAGAGGAGTGATCTGCTTTTCGATGCCTTCGTCGGTGGAGTTGAAGATGATGGATTCAGGAAGTTTTTTGGCTCTGAAAAAATTCACCCAGGTTGGAGGCGCCGTGCGGGGGTTATCCTGCCAGACCATATCACCACCGCGCCATTTGACCACCGTCTCATCATAGGGCAACGCTAGCACCGTGTAGATAGAGATGGCGATTAAAAGGATGATGATGACGAGCCCCACGATGGCCGAGGGATAACGGGTGATGTCTCGAAGTTGGTTGAGATTCATGCCGGTTGTGCTCCTTAGCCGATTTTGACTCGGGGGTCAATGAATGCGTAGACGATATCGAGCAGGAAAACGGTGATCGCCAGCAAATAGGCGTATAACACTGTGGTGCCCACAATAACTGGGATATCGAACAAGCCGATGGCTTGGTAATAGACGCGACCAACGCCGGGCCAATTGAAAACAGTCTCAAAGATGATCGCGCCCATCCACACCGTGATGATGGCCAATGCAAAGTTGGTGATGATGGTGGGCAGGGTTGGGCGCAAGATGTAGCGACGCTCGATGGCCCGGTCCGTCAGGCCCTTGGCTTTGGCCATCTCGACATAATCTTCACTGGAGTAAATCAAGAAGAAGGTTCGCCAACTGTAGATGCTGAGAAAGATGGAGCTGATTGCCAGAGCCAACAGCGGTAGCACCATGTGTTCGGCCACGCTCAGTGCATAGTGCAATGGGTCTTCGGGAGGCGGCGCATCCACCATGCCGCCATAGGGCAATAGTTGAAGCCAGGCTGCGAAGATGACGATGAGGAAGATGCCGTAGAACCAGCCTGGCGCGGCCGAAGTGGGGGCCAAGGCCACAACAAAACGATCCCAAAGGCTGCCATAGCGTCGCGAAAGCATTAGAGCAAAGAACAGACTCACAAAAAAGTTGAGGAGAAAGGAGGTGCCAAATAAAAGCACCGTGGCTGGCAGCCGCTCCAGCAAGATAAGTTTCACCTGGCGCGACCCGCTATCGCTGGTCATGTTCATGGCGCGACCCAGGTTCAAGGTCAACGCGTCTTTCAGATAGGCCAGGCTGCGAACGAGGAAGGGCTTGTTTAATCCCAGCCGTTCTTCCTCCAATACCACCATCTTCTCCTGCAATTGCTTGCGTTCATCGGTGGTGAGTTTTTTGTATTCAGGATTCATGCTGATCTGAATCGCAATATTCTCCCGAATTTCTGCCCGCCGGATTTCATCCACATAACCGCCCATATTGGCAATTAAAATCGTCAGATATATTCCCACGGCCACTGCAAAGAAGAGCATGAAAAATCGGACGAGTGTATATTTCCCAATGCGTTTCAACGTATCTGCCCGGGCCTTTTTCCCCACAGTTGTTTGGGTCATAGCCGTCATAGGGTTTCCCTCGGATGGGTGAACAGTAGAACAGTGGACGGTGTTCAGTTTTCACTTCTAGCGCCTACGGACGATGCAAAATATCACGCACATTGCATCACACCTTGGGCTTCAGAATGAAAAAGACTGGCGGCGCCCCGAAGAGCCGCCGCCAGTCGGTGTGAGTGTGAGGTTAAGGAACAGAGACGAATTCCATATCTGCCATGGAGGGAATGCTGACCACCTTGGAGGTGACAGCGATCTCGATGCGATTGGAGCCTGCTTCGAGCTTGCCGGTCACATCGCTACTCAGCGTGACGGTGTATTTACCATCTCCACTTGCCTCAGCGGCGCCGGTGGCGGCTAGATCACCATTGGCGTCGAAGACCAGGTACTTGACCTCGCTGATCTCGTCGTTGGGATAAGGATCGCCCTTGAAGGTGACCATGACATCGAAGGTGGCTTCCTCGCCGATCTTCACGCGGCCGGGGCCATCCACTTCCACTTCTGCGATCTTTGGCTCAGAGAAGCGAGACCATTTATTGGCGGAATCAGGATAGGCTTCATTCCGTACGAGTTCCAGCGAGCCTTCGACAGGATGGACTGCCTTGAGGACGAATGGGCCTGTGCCTACCCAGAAGTGCTTGTATTCGTCGTAGAACTTCTGGAGATTTGCGTAACGAGCTTTGGCCTCATCTGCGGTCACGTAATCTTTCATCGTGTTTTCATAGGGGATGAAGCCCGCATCAGCATCCTCTTTCAGATATTTCTCCAGAATTTCCATGCTGGGGCCGCTGATAAAGCTCATCCACTCAACCTCAAGTGCATCAGCCTTGTCGGAGGAGAAGGCCAATTCTTTGTTCTCTTCGGCCTTGTAGCCCACAGCCAGGGTGTGCCATGGAGCCTGTCCGTAGGAGTAGTAAGGCCACCAGGTGGTGATGCTGTTTTCAGCGTCAAGGCTGTATTGGTCGTCATAGGTCTCGATAACCAGGGGGTCGGTGGAGACAATGCGCACGCCCTTGAAGTGGCTGAGCAGGGATTCCAGATTGGGCGCTTCAGCTTCGTCGTAAATGGGGCTGGCCTCTTTGCCTCGATCGAAGGCGAGGATCATGCCCATGACAAAGTCGCCAACGCTGATGGGGCTGCCATCCTGCCAGGTGACGGTCTCGAACATGTCTTTGGGATAGTAAACCACAGATTTGGTGTTGGCAGTCACGGTCTCGGTGAATTTCTCACCAGCCGTGATGAATTTTTGGTTCTCTGCGTCCCAATCCACCCAGGCATCATCGGGTACGGTAATCTCGTCCTCGAAGGACAGATCGATCCAATCCAGCGTCTTGGCGACAGGCAATCCCTTCTTGACGACCAGTTCGGCCTTCTCGATGCGATTTGGCCAGCTCAGCCCGGTGAAGGGATCGGACATGGTGGCTGTTTCGCCAGTGGCCCGTTGCGGCATGGTGTCGTAAATCCAGTTGGTGCCACCCAGCGGATTCCAGGGTTCGACCAACAAGCCAGGCTGAGCGATCTTGACCTGACCGCCAACCTCATCGACGCGGCGAACGGTGAAGGGATAGACGGCAGCGCCGGCAATGCCGCCTGCCAGGTCTGCTGTAACGCTGACTTCTGCGCGATACGGTGAGAAGGCAAGCTGATCATTGAGCCACACGCGCACGCTGTCCTCCAGCGCCAGTTCCATGGCTTTGCGGAAAAGCTCTCCCCGTTCTTCCATGGTGGCGAAGTCGTTGTTTTCCAGCTTCAAGCAAACTGCATCGAAATCTTCGCTGGGGGTATACGCTTGCCACAGAGGCACAGGGATGCCGCGCGGCGTGTAAAAGAAGCTGAAGTTTCCGCCCTGATCACGATCAATAGCGGTGGTGATCCATCCACCGGTGTACACAGTCCACTGCCCTTCAGTAGGGTCTGTTCGTATCCACAATGCGGAAGCCTCGGTGCGGTTTTTGTACATGCGATCCACGGTGAAGCCGACAGCTTCGAATTGGTTGGCCACGTAATCGCCAATCTCCTTGCGTTCATCCTCGGTGCGGATGACGAATTTGACGGTGACCGGATTGCCATTGTAGGTCCATTTGCCATCAGTCATCTCCGCGCCCATGCCTTCCATTTCGGCGGTGATGACTTCTTTGGCTTTATCCAGGTTGTAGGCATATTTGGCTTCTAATGCCCGGACTGTGTCGATATAGCGAGCGTAGTCAGGGAAGGCGCTAGTGATGGGGAGGAATTTGGGAATGGCCAGCCCACCGTAAATTTCTTCGACGATGTAGTCGCGATCGATGAGCCAGTTCACAGCTTCGCGAATCTTGGGATTAGAGAAGGGATTGAGTTCCCCTTCGCCATATTCAGGTCCCACCGGGTTGAATGTGAGCTCGGTGTAGGAGCCGAAAGATTCGGCATAGTTCAAGTCTTTGTTGTCCTTGACCTTTTTGTAAAGTTCGGGATCACTGACAGTGTAGGCATAGATGTCAATGTCCTTGCTTTCCAACTGGGCCACAGCCACATCCGCGTCTTCCTGGACGGTAAAGACCAGAGAATCCACCCAGGCGCCGTTGCGAGCTACGGGCGTGGGGGTTGGCGGCACCGGTGTAGGAGTTGGCGGCACCGGTGTTGCCGTGGGTTCTGGCGGAGCTTCTGTAGGCTGTGCTGGCGCTTCTGTAGGTTGTGCTGGCGCTTCTGTGGGCGCTGGAGCCTGTGTAGGTTCAGCCTTCTTACCGCCGCAGGCGCTCAGAGCCAGGACCAAAATCAGAAGCAGTCCGGCAACGATGAATACGCGTTTGTTCATTCTTCTTCACCTCCTTAAAGTGAAAAAGTGAAGCGAGAAAAGGTAGAATCTGACGATAGAGCGCTGTTTCTTCGTTTTGCTGATGACGCACTCTGGTAAAAAGTATAATGAGACTACTCGTTCATGTCAATTCTGTGTTATGGTGGGGTGCGTTTCAACTTTGGGGCCATTTATTACCTGATGTACTGGCCGTGTGAATTCGGACTCAATAGGCGCCGTCTCCACCTTTGCTTCCTCTCCGCTCCGAGACGGGAGGGGAGAGGAGATAGGAAGGATATTCTGCTGGCGCTCATGGAGGCCCACCGGTGGCCAGGAAGGTGGGGGACATCCCCTGGCTGCAGGCCTGAAGCGCCTGAGGTAATCGTCCTGAAAATACAAAAAAGCGCCCCCATTTTGAAACGCACCTATGGTTATACATTTCTTTGCCTGGAATGCGCTTTGGCACTATAATTGTCCTTCATGCGCGCGGGCATTGAGCCCGTATCGTGACACTTGATCTAGAGAAGATAAGGATTTATTTCATAATGATGAAAACTATCAATTGCGGATTGCTTCGCAAAGAACAGGTTGGTCAAACCGTCACCCTGGCGGGATGGGTGCATCGTCGTCGTGATCATGGCGGACTAATTTTTTTCGATCTTCGTGATCGTTCAGGTTTGGTGCAGGTGGTGTTCAACGCCGATGTTTCTGAGACCGCCCATAGTCTGGCCGAAGAGGTGCGACCCGAGTATGTGATTCAGATCACAGGGGTTGTACGGGCTCGACCTGAGGGATTAATCAATCCTAACCTGGCTACTGGAGAGATTGAGGTGGAAGCCACCGGGCTCAATATCCTGAATACGGCCAAAACCCCGCCTTTTGCCATCAACGAAGATACCGATGTGCGTGATGAGGTGCGTTTAAAGTATCGATATTTGGATTTGCGGCGTGAGCGGATGCAGCGTAATTTGATATTGCGCCATCAGGTGATCGCGTTCATGCGTGATTATCTAAATCGGCAAGATTTTCTGGAGATCGAAACGCCCATTCTCTTGAAAAGCACGCCGGAAGGCGCCCGTGACTATGTGGTGCCCAGTCGTGTCCATACGGGCAAATTCTACGCGTTGCCCCAATCGCCCCAACAGATGAAACAATTATTGATGGTGGCGGGCTATGAGCGTTATTACCAGATCGCCCGTTGTTTCCGGGATGAGGATCTGCGTGCAGACCGTCAACCTGAATTCACGCAATTGGATATGGAGATGTCCTTCGTTGAGAGCGATGATGTAAGGGCGCTCATCGAGGCCATGCTCATCGAGTTAATCGAGCATGTCAGCGACATGAATATCCAGCAGCGTCCCTTCCCGGTGCTCACTTATCAGGAGGCTATGGCGCGCTACGGCAGCGATCGTCCAGATCTGCGCTACGGCATGGAGTTGGTGGATCTCACCGATGCAATGCGCCATAGTAAATTTGGTGTTTTTTCCAACACAGCGGCCGCGGGGGGACAAATCAAAGCCCTGTGCGTTCCGGGCGCCGCCTCATTTTCTCGGAAGAAGATAGATCAGCTCACCGATGCCGTGAAGGCGCGTGGGGCCAAAGGTTTGGTCTGGCTCAAGGCGGAACATGATGGCCTGCGCTCCTCCATCTCCAAGTTTCTCACCGAAATGGAGAAGGATGCCCTCATCGAGCTGACAAACGCCAATGAGGGCGATCTCATCCTGGTAGTGGCGGATACGCCTGCCGTGGTGGCTGAAAGCTTGGGATATCTGCGCGTTACCTTAGCTGCGGAACTGGGGCTGGCCGATCCAGATACATTGGCTCTGTGCTGGGTGGTAGATTTTCCCTTGCTGGAATGGGATGAGGATGAGGAGCGTTGGGTCGCGGTGCATCATCCATTTACCAGCGCCAAAGCGGAGCATTGGCCCCTGCTGGAAACCGATCCAGGTCAAGCTCTGGCCAACGCCTATGATGTGGTGTGCAACGGCATGGAGATCGGCGGCGGCAGTATCCGTATTCATGATGCCAGACATCAGCGCATGATTTTCCGGGCTTTAGGCATCTCAGAAGAAGAGGCCCAGGAGCAATTCGGGCATTTGTTGGAGGCTTTCAGTTATGGCGCGCCGCCCCACGGCGGCATTGCACTGGGGTTGGATCGCCTTATCGCCATCCTGGCCCGAGAAGATAGCATTCGCGAGGTCATCGCTTTTCCGAAAACTGCATCAGCCACAGATCTAATGCTTAATAGCCCTAGCCCAATCTCTCCCCGACAGTTGTTGGAGTTGCATTTGCAAATTGTCGAGTGAAGTCATAACTCATGTTACGCACTTGCCAGCCAATATTCCCGAACGAGGCAACTTCAGTAGATCACGATCTGCCATGATGCGCAGAGCCGGATGCGTGATCCGGCGGTGATTCTAGCGTCAAACCCGCCGGATTGCGAATTCGGCTGGACACATACTCTCGCAATCGCAATCTACTGAACTTGCGCTTCCGACTCAACCACGGACCACGAGACGAACGGAGGCCGTCCCCGGGCCGCAGGCCTGAAGCGCCCGACTTGAGTCGACCTGGAAAGCAAAAAACGCCTCCATTTTGAAACGCACCCCCACCAGCCTCGTTTTCTTGACGATCTTCTCCCCTTGCGCTATACTATGCCCATCCCCTCGGGGAGTAGCGCAGCTCGGTAGCGCGCTTGGTTTGGGTCCAAGAAGTCGTCGGTTCAAATCCGGCCTCCCCGACACAGCTCATTGTTTTCTTTAAAGGGCGCAAAGACGCCAAAATAGTCGGAAAGCAAGCATCCTGGCGACTTTGCGTGAGATCGAATCGATGCGGGCATGGTGTAGCGGTAACACTAGAGCCTTCCAAGCTCTCGTCACGGGTTCGAATCCCGTTGCCCGCTCTTTTTTTGAACGAGATCTCACGTAAAGTCGGTGGGGCGCGACAGACAAGATGTGGTAACGTCCTGGCTTCTGTTTCTCCTCTAGCTTGGCGCAAGGCATGTTCCGTGGACATTTTTCCGGTATCGGCACACGGGCAACCTGCCGTTTTCATCCCGGGGCCCTAGCTCAAGTGGTTAGAGCAGCGGTCTCATAAACCGCCGGTTTCCGGTTCGAGCCCGGGGGGCCCCACCTGACAAAAACGCCGTTCTTCATGCTGAGGGCGGCGTTTTTCTTTTGGTGCGCAAATGCTCATTCATTACGCTTTTCGGGGCGTAAGTGTGGAAAAAGAATGACCTCGCGGATATTTTCCTGGTTGGTGAGAATCATAGCGAAACGGTCGATGCCCATGCCAAATCCGCCCGCCGGAGGCATGCCATAACTGAGCGCATTGATGTAGTCCATGTCCACTGGTGTGGCCTCTTTGTCGCCT
The DNA here is from genome assembly GCA_964650295.1 of uncultured Caldilineales bacterium. Classification (GTDB taxonomy): domain Bacteria; phylum Chloroflexota; class Anaerolineae; order J102; family J102; genus M2005. The sequence continues at coordinate 23,955 of CAZYSY010000024.1, forward strand.
TCCTCCAACGCTCGGCCCTGATCCAGAAAACGTTCCAGCTGATCTATGGGGTCGTTCAGTTCAGTGAACGCGTTGCATAGCTCCATGCCGCCTACAAATCCTTCGAAGCGTTCCACCACATCTTTTGCACCCGGTTTGCGTTTTGCCAGAGGAGATACATCAATCGGGTAATCGATTAGAAATGTGGGTTGGATAAGATAAGGCTCGACGAAGATACTGAGTAGCTTGTCGATGAGCTTACCACGATTGGCATCTGCAGGCGCGTCGATGCCCTTGGCGCGCATGGCCGCGCGTAACCCGTCCGCATCGGGATGCTGGTCGTAATCCACTCCTGAGGCTTCGAGAATGGCTTGGCGCAAGGGAATGCGAGGCCACGGTGGCGTGAAGTCGATCTCATGTCCCTGCCAGGTGATTTTCAGCCCGCCGGTCACTTGCTCCACCACATAGGCGATCATCTCCTCGGTGCGGGCCATGACGCCGTTGTAGTCAGTGTACGCCTCGTAAAACTCCAATTGCGTGAATTCAGGATTATGCTTGTGGCTGATGCCCTCATTGCGGAAATCACGCCCGATTTCATACACTTTATCATAGCCGCCCACCAGCAAGCGCTTAAGATAAAGCTCGAAACTAATGCGCAGATACAAATCCTGATGCAAGTAGTTATGATGGGTGATAAACGGCTCCGCAGCCGCGCCCCCATAGAGCGGTTGCAAAATAGGCGTTTCCACTTCCAAAAAACCATGTGAGTCCAGATATTCTCGTATCGCCCGCAACATCTGCGCCCGCACGCGGAACCGCTCGCGCACCTGCGGATTCACCATTAGGTCGAGATACCGCTGACGCTGGCGTAGTTCCGGGTCCTTGAGTCCGTGCCATTTATCGGGCATGGGTTTGAGCGCCTTGGCCAGCAACACAATCTCCTCGGCCAACATGGTGGTTTCTCCAGTTTTGGTCACGGTCATCGTCCCCCGTACGCTGATAATATCACCCAGGTCGATGAGTTTTTTGAAAAATTGGTTGTAGCGCTCCGCGCCCAGCAGATCGCGCCGCACCATGATCTGAATTTTCCCTGTACCATCCTCAATGTGCCCAAAGGAGAGCTTACCCATGATCCGACGCGAGATCAGGCGCCCATCCAAAATCAATTGTTCAGCTTCATCCAATTCGCCCGCCCCATAGGCGTCCAGGGCCTGGGCGATGGTATGAGTGCGTGTGACGCGTGGCGGATATGGATCGATGCCTGCCTCCAACAGGTGCGCCAACTTCTCACGGCGCACCCGTTCTTGATCCAGCAGTTCCTGTTCTGTGAGGGGAGATGATATGTCTTGGGACATGGAATAACTCCAGAAATTAGTGCCTTGCCCATGGGATTCTTGCCCGTGGCGCTAGAGTTCGTCTGAATGCGCAGGCGCTTTTCTCAAATATCAAATGCACATCTACTTAATGTTTTGGCGTGAGGTGTCTTCTTTGTCCGGCCTGTCCGAGTTGGGAATAACTGTATTGTGGCTTGATAATTGCTTTACATATCTGGGATGCTACGAAATTTTTGTGATTTCGAAGATGACTTCGCCGCCAGGCGTGTTCACACTGACAACATCTCCAACCTTCTTACCCATGAGCGCACTGCCGATGGGGGATTCGTTGGATATCTTGCCCTCGCCGGGAGCAGCCTCGGCCGAACCTACAATGGTGTACATCTCTTCATCACCAAACGTTTTATCGACAATGGTGACAGTGCGCCCTAATGCCACTTCATCGGCCGGGCCATCGCCTTGTTCGATGATAACCGCGTGTTTGAGGCGATGCTCAAGCTCCATGATGCGACCTTCGTTCATGCCCGCCTGATACTTGGCCTCGTCGTATCCTGCGTTTTCCGAGAGATCGCCCTCTTTGCGCGCAGCCTCGATCTGTTTGGCGATCTCGGGACGACGTACATTGATGCGCCAATCCAGCTCCTCTTGCAGTTTTTTCAGGCCCTCGGGCGTGAGATAGACCACATTTTCATTATTGTTATTCATCATAATCAAACTCCATGGGTTCCTAGGAGATAGTAATTTCCCATCAAAATCCACGCGGCGTCGCCGCCGGACAAAAAAAGAACTGAGACGGTGCCCAGTTCTATGTGACAAATCATTGGCGTAGCCTCCATTATAATCGAAAACAGAGGCACTCCGCAAAATTTTCCCAGATGACTGCATGACGGTCGCGGCGGCGCCACAAAAGGAAACTTTGCCCAGGTGATACACGTAGTGGATAATGAACGTAGCGTAAGGAGTAAGAATTATGTCATTATTTGCAAAGCCGAGCAACTCGCAACTCGACACCCCGACGCAAAAACTAGCCCTGGCGCTTAGCGGTGGCGGCCCGCGCGGGGCCATGCAGGTTGGGGCGCTGCGCGCGCTCATGGAAGCAGGCGTCACTCCTGATTTATTGGTGGGCACCTCCATCGGTGCGATTAACGGCGCTTTTTTGGCCCGATATGGTTATAAGCCGGAAACGTTGGATTTGATGATCGACGTTTGGGATAGTTCGGCGCGCGGAGATTTTGTCCCGGGCGATTTCGTAATGGCCTTGTTACGCACTTTGTTGCCCGGAATCAAGAGTGCTGGATATCTGGAGCAGGCCCGGGCTTTTTATGCCCGGCATGGCATCTCACCCGACCTGCGCTTTCGTGATCTTGTGGGGCCTGAGCTTTACATGGTGGCCACCGATGTCAAACATTATCGACCGGTTATCTTTGGCGAAAATCCTGATGATCTGGTTCTCGATAGTATGCTTGCATCCGCAGCCATACCTCCCTGGATTCCTCCCATGACAATCGGCGAGCATGTGCTGGTGGATGGTGGCGCTGTTAGCGATGTGCCCATCGAACCCGCAATTCGCCACGGCGCCACCGAAATTATCGCCCTGGACCTATTCAACCCGCCACCGCACACGGCAAGCATCAAAGGTGTTGCAGGATTGTTGGACCGGGTGTTTGCGACTATGGAAAACCGGCATATCGAGCTGGAGCTCCAACTGGCTGCACTCAAGGGCGTAACCGTGCATCGCTGGCAACTTCAATATGATCAACACATTCCCATGTGGGATTTGAGCCATACCCATAACCTCATTCATGCGGGATATGCGTTGGCGAAAGAATATCTGGCCGATGAGCTGAGGCGAGAGCAGGAAGCGGATGTCGTCGCCCCCACCGTGAAGCCCACTTCTGCAGCGCTACTCTGGCGAAGATTGCGTGAACGGTTCAGCGTGTTAATTTCTAACTGATGGGGGCAGTCTTTTTCGACCATATCGACAATCTGAGGCTTTCCTCTCCCCAAACAGCGCCTACAAGGTAACGACTAACGTACCCGACTTCAATCACCACAAAGGCGCAAAGACACTAAGAACACCAAGAATTTCAAAGTTTTTTCTTTTCTTCGTGCCTTTGTGGCTTCGTGTCTTCGTGGTTTCTAGCCGGGCTACCTTAGTAGTAACCCTACAAGAGAAATCCCGAGGTCGCTTTGCCTCGGGACTTCTCTCCACACACACATAGAAAGGAGGTGCACCGATGAATGTCTATGACATTCGCTTAGGTGACACCTTTAGTAAACCATACTCAAAGATGTGTGGATATGATCTAGATCATATTTCAGGGAGTAAAAGTTGTATTTTGTGCATTAGATGCAGCTTGAATGATGCAGAGGCTGATGGCATGCGGCGTTTTCATGCGCACAGTCCTGTATTCTTTTTTTGGCGTTTTGATATACCTCGTTCTATGATCTTTTTATGACTCATTTACTTGTTGTTGAAGATGATGCTGATCTTCGCAAGGTCTCGAAACTAAGCCTGAAACAGCAAGGATATGAGATCAGCACGGCGTCCACCGGCCCGAAGGGGCTCGAGGAAGCCCGAACTCGCGACTATGATCTCAACATCCTCGATTTGATGCTACCATGACTCGATGAGCTTTCGCTGATGTGGGCGCTGCGTCTGAGTAAGCAAACAACAGTGCTGCTGCTCACATCTTATAGCTCAGAAATGGATAAGATCGTTGGTCTGGAAAGTGACGCGGATGATTATCTCACCAAACCCTTTAGTTAGTCTTGGCGAACTTGTCGCCCGTATTCGGGCGTTGTTTCGCCGCACCCAACGGAGCAACGCCCATATTGACGCTATTAGCGCCGGGCCTCTTTTTCTCAATCTCATCAGCTGTCGGGGGACATTGCACGACCAGCGCGTCAATCTGAGTCCAAAGGAATTCAGCCTGTTGGCCGAGCAGATGCGCCAAAGGCGAGCAGTGCTGAATCGAGATATATTGTTGGAGCGTGGTCGGAGATATGATTATGCTGGGGATACGCGTACGATGGATGTGCGTCTTCGTTGGTTGCGGGAGAAGATCGGAGCAGATCCCTTCCAATCGCGTTATTTCCAGACCGTGCGCGGCATCGGCTATCGGTTCGAGAACCCGTACGATGACTATGATGACGAGACTTGACGGGCGTTGGCGCCAGGGCTGGCTAGGGCAGGCGGTTGTCGTGGTAGGTTGGCTGTGGGTTGGCTTCTTGCTACGGGTATGGCAATTCGGCTGGTATCCGTTGCGAGAGGACGAGGCGCTTTACAGTTATTGGGCCCGGCTTATTTCTTCTGGGCGTGATGTTATGCTGGAGCGGGTGGCGGTGGATAAACCTCCCTTTTTTATTTACGCCTTGGCGCGTTGGTTGGATTGGTTCGGACCCAGCGACGCCTCGGCTCGTAGCCTCAATGCACTCATCTCCTTCGCCACCATGCCGATGGTGTGGCTGCTGGCCCGTCGGTTGTTTGGTCCCCGGGCCGGACGCTGGGCCCTAGCATTTTTTGCACTCTCTCCCTTCGCCATCAGCTTTGCCACCACTGTGTATATGGATCCGCTGCTGACATGGTGGATTGTGCTGGCAGTGCTGGCAGCAAGCTGGCGTTTGGGCCTACTGGCAGGATTAGCTCTTGGCATGGGATTTGCCACCAAGCAAAACGCACTCCTATTCATTCCCCTGATCCTATTCGCTTTGCCGTTGGGGAGGCTTCCCCAGGTAATCTGGGTTCGCTATTCGGTGGTCAGTCAGCAGTTCCGCGGCGCGAGGCGCCGAATTGTCCTTATCCTCTATTGGGTGCTGCCACTGCTGATGGCTGCACTGGGCTTCTGGTATATCTGGTTCAAGGTATGGCAGTGGGATGGCTGGCGCATTCTCCCTGCAGCAATTCCCGACTTCTGGACGCAGTCCTGGCACAGCTATGGCGGCTTGTTCTGGGTTCCTCCTGCGCACTGGCCCACTCGTATAGCCGCATGGTGGCCGGTGTGGCGCTGGTGGGGAGGCTCTGTGGTGGGAACCTTAATTATCGCCCTGTGCATAATTGTCGCCCTCGGTAAGTCTGTGCGCCTGTTACGGACTCTAGCGCGTCAAAATGTGGCTTGGCGCCAGCAGGCGTCTTCGGTCTCTGGCCTGTATGGTATGCGCAACCAGGCATATTGGGTATTACTCTTCTTCCTGTTCATTGTTGGCTATATCGGACTGCATGTACTTTTGAGCTTCCAGCCCTGGGATCGTTACCTGCTGCCATTGGCTCCACTGAGCGCCATTCTCGCGGGCCAGGGTGGGTTGCATCTATGGGAAAAAAGCAGCGAGTGGCGCTCCATCTGGCGGTGGAGCGTCGCAGGGCTGGTAGCATTGGCGCTTGCCCTGGGGGCGGGCCGAGCCGCTGCAGCCAAAATCCCGGTGGGAGGAGATCATGGCGCTTACCGTGGGCTAATGCAGGTCGCTCAATATCTGCGCGAGAATACTCCCGCCTATCATGGCGTGATCTATCAGCGTTGGTTGGGCTGGCAGTGGGATTGGTACCTTTGGGATGGCCCACCCCGCGAATATTGGGCCGATCCTGACATGCTTTTGGCGGATTTAGCTTCCGATCGTTATGGATACACCCGTTTTGTAGTTTTTCCTGTCTGGCGCTTGCATGAAAAACCCGCATTGGATGCAGCACTGGCTGGCATGGGTTTGCATCTGGAAGAACGCCTGCGGGTGCGAGATGCAACCACCGGAGAAACGCAATTCGTAGTCTATGAAATCGAGCCCCATATTCGATGGGGGGAATGATGTATTATTGTTTTTCCAAACATGGACGTTGCTCGATTTTTACCTTGTGGAATTGCTTGTAGAAATGCAGGCTGGCTAGAAAAAGCGCTCCCCCCATGCCCACATACACCAGAGCCAAAATGCGGCGATCCAGGGGTGAATGGCGTAATGCGATTCCCAATCCGATCATAAAAATGATGAGGACATAACCTCTGGGGGAATTAAACGCCAAAACCCCCACAGGATCGGGCAAACCACACAGACGGCGGATGTTTTTGGCGACGGTGTTGGTGAACATGAAGTAATAGAAAGCAACGGCAACGGCAACGCCGGCAATAGCAATGCTCAACCGCCATGAAGCCTCCATGGCGCTGAGCCAGGTCCATGCACGCCAGAGCAGCATGACGCCTACCGCCGACCACATCATGCCAGCTAAAGCAAACAACCAGTGTCGGGAAATTAGAGGACGTAATTTTTCCATAGGAATTATTTTATAGCATGGTTGTATCGCAGCGCAAAACCCAACCAGCAGTTTCAAATTTGTCGTTGCTCCAAGCCCCCCTCCCAGCCTCCCCCCGTTACGACAGCCGTCGCACGGGGAGATGAGTCTAGCGAGAGCAAAAAATCTTTATTGCTGAAACCCAACACGAGAGATGATTTTGGCTTATGTCCCCCGGTTGTGGGAAAATGACGACATGACGAAATCATCTTCCCTTCATCCTTACGAAGATTTACTCACACGTCCCTTGTTGGCGGTGCTAGCCACCAGCATGCCCGATGGATCACCTCAGACCACCCCACTCTGGTTCGATTTCGATGGCGAATTCATCCGCATCAACTCGGCCAAAGGACGCACCAAGGATCGTAACATTCGCCTTGATCCGCGAGTTGCGTTGGCGATCGTCGACGACGCGAATCCCTACCGTTATGTGCAAATTCGCGGCAGGGTCGTTGAGATTATCGAGGGAGACGTTGCTCGCGAGCATATCGATCAGCTTTCTCGCCGCTATACGGGCCAAAATTGGGAGCTGATGCATCCCCATGAGGTGCGGGTCATGTATCTCATCCGCCCGGAGCATGTTTCAGGTTTGGGATGAGTTTTGTCAGGCAGAAAAAATCTCTACCCAATGTGCAACTTTTTATGGCGAATCAACAGGTTTAGCAAGCATCTTCCACTAAACAAGCCGACGAACATGGACGAAAAATAACCCAAATGGACGAAACCTGCCTCTTTTTTTTCTTCTGTTTTCGTCCTGTCGTCCCTTCGTCTGTTCGTGGAACGGCAGATCTAAGCATCAACGCCCGCTTTTTAGAGCAGAAAAGTCACACATCAGGTAACCTCTGCCTGATGGCGCATGGATTTATGCCATGAACTTTGCCTCCCGCTCATCTTCTCGTATCGCCTTGCTCGCTATCATACTGCTGAGCTTTGCCGCGCGCATCTTTCGTCTTCCCGACGCCAATATCTGGTGGGATGAAGGCATTGCAGTATGGCAGGCCCGGCTGCCCATTGTCGAGATGATGCGCTGGACGGCGGTGGACGTGCATCCTCCTCTCTATTTCGGATTATTGCACTTCTGGCGCATGTTTGTGGGCGAGAGTGAATTCGCAGTGCGATTCCTATCGGCGCTGATCGGTGTTTTGTCGGTGGTGTGGTTATGGAGCTTCGGACGATTATTGTTTCCTGCTCGACGCAAGGTGGCGCTGCTTGCAGCTTCGTGGTTGGCTCTTTCTCGATTCGACGTTTGGTGGTCGCAAGAGGCCCGGATGTACGCTCTGGGCGGCCTGTTGTTTATCATCAGTCTTTACTTTACCGTCCGGCTGCATCGACATCCCGATTGGAGCGCTCGTATTGGCTACTTGCTCAGCACCGTCGCTGCGCTATATACGCTTTATCTGTTGGCGTTTACGTTGGTTATCGAGGGCTTGTTCTGGTTGGGGACGCTTCGGCGACTGTCTGGTAGTGACCGTTGGAAGCGTTTGGGCGAGTGGACCCTTTATCAAGTGATTGTGTTGGTTGCGTTTGCACCGTGGCTGTTTTACGCGGTGCCGCGTATGCGCGCCTGGTCAGTGCAAACTTCATTCGATCCTGCTATCTTTCTCAATCTCTATGGCGTACTACTATTGGTTGGTGAATCTACCCATATCGAACGCTATCAGACGCTGACGGTGCTTGTTTTCCTTCTAGTCATGGCCGGGGTTGCGATGGGATGGATGCGTTACGCCCGAGACCGAACTCGCGAAGGCCTCCTCATTCTCTTCCTGACGCTTATCGTACCTCCTGTTGCGGTGTGGGGCGCCACAACGATGCCCCGTAGCTTTGGTTATTCTCCCAAGCCTGAAGCTCGCTATCTGCTGCCGTTTGCTTTGCCCTTTTATTTGCTGGCCGCGTGGGCGTTCAGTGCATTGCTAGAGCTGCTGCCGCGCTCACGTTGGATGCGTGCTCTGGCCGCCAGCTTGCTTGCGCTCATCCTGGTGGGACAGGGCATAGCCTTGCACGCCTATTACCAGGGGCGCTATTTGCGTGACGATTACAAATCTGTTTCCGCAGCGATAGCGGCCCACAAGCAGGATGGTGATGCCGTTTTTCTGCACACCGATCGGCCCTGGCCTGTTTTCGCCTTTCATTGGCCTCACGACTTCAGGGGATGGCCATATGGTGAAAACGCCACAGCACGAAGTGTGGAGTATTGGCTCAAACCGCAGTGGGAGGCTCATGAAGGGGTGTGGTTGGTTGTGAATGAGGACGCGCTGCGCGCGGATCGAGATCAATTGGTGGAAAAATGGTTCAGCCAGCGCGCTCAGGCACAGCACGAATGGCGTTTTGGCTCCAAACGTTTGATTTTCTTCGCCCGCACCGATTCTCGGGCGCGAACGTTGTTGGCTTTAGCGCCTGGTTGGAACCCTCCCGTCCCGAAACGACCACTGACTGCTTCTCATCTGCGACTCATCGGCTGGGAACAGCCGCTGGTGCGGATAAAGGCCGGTGATCTTGCTCACGTCGCCATCACCCTGCAACGCGAGGCATTGGCAGCTTCGGCGCCGCTGACCTTGACATTGGGCGCCCATCCTTTGTCTCAGGCGCATGCGACCGTTCCCTCCGGTGCCGGGCCCGTGCGCTTGACCCTGTCATTACCCATCCCAGCCACCTCCGATGGCTGGCAACCTTACATTCTCCAGATGGACGGACGTCGTGCAGTGGAGGGGCAGGTGCAGATTATCGCTCGCGAGACTCCTTCACATGGGCGGCAATCGGTTCGTCCCCAACATGTTTTGACGGCAAGTTTTGGCAATCCACCGCTGGCCCACCTGTTGGGCTATGATCTCACGGGAGTCCCAGCCCCCGGCCATGCCGTCACCCTCACCCTATACTGGCGAGTTGAAAATCCAACCACCATATCTTATAAAGTCTTCGTGCACCTCATCGGCGCAGATGGCCGCCCAGCAGCCCAGGGGGATGATTTTCCTCTGGCGGGAGAACGCCCCACCACTTCCTGGCTTCCCGGCGAGATTCTGATGGACGTTTACAAGGTGAAATTGCCTCCGTCATTACCGCCGGGCGATTATCCCCTCCGCATTGGGTTTTACGATCCAGTTTCGGGAGTGCGCCTGGCCCCTGTACGCGACAGCCTCGGCCGCCCCCAAGCGGATGATCAACTTCAGCTGGATGTGCTTCACATCGAGTAACTGTCCACTTGTGGACGGATGGGACCGTGTTGGAGATCTTGTTTCATCATAGAAAGGCTGTTTTCGCCTGGTTGCCGGTGATATCTTTTGGGGTGGTGATCCAAATTTGACTGACGCCATTGGGAGCGACTACTCCTCTTCACGCTCAACGACGATAGACGACGGACGCTTCACGTCATCAAATCAATGATTTTCGTTGTCTATCGTCTATTATCCATCGTCAAAATAAATCGAAATCGCACCATGGCAACGAAACGGAATACAAACATCTGTCGTAACTACTAACGTACCTGACTTCAATCACCACAAAGGCACAAAGACACTAAGAACACCAAGAATTTCAAAGCTTTTTCTTTTCTTCGTGCCTTTGTGGCTTCGTGTCTTCGTGGTTTCTAGCCGGGCTACCTTAGTAGTAAC
>CAZYSY010000025.1:0-2686 GCA_964650295.1 uncultured Caldilineales bacterium
GTCGGTGGACAAACGTGAATATGAGATTGGTGTCAGGTTGCCAGATTACAGTCTATAGATCCAACCCAATACTAGTACTAAATCAAGTCTGCTTTGAGGGAAGAAGGCGACGGCCGGCCCGACAGGCCGACTGAAGTCGAACTCTAGAGGCCTCTGGCCAACGGACGGCCTACGCCGTCCCTTCACCAATCAGAGACGGTCGACCTCCGTCGACCGCTGGCGCAAAGCGCCTGGAGAGTCTGAGTTTACTCGATGGTAAAGGCCACGGCCACAAGAGAATTTTCATCAAACTACATTTGATTGAGTACTGGCAACCTGACACAAATTTCATGCCCAATGGCCCACCGATTGAAATCAGGGCTGAGGGACTCCGACCGCCTGTCAGCCTGTGCTGGCAACCGTTCTTTTAACAATATAGATGGCAAAATCGCGACTGGGAACCGTCCCCGCAGGGGGTGGGGCGGTGCAGGCCATTCCTTTCCATTCCATATGTCCTCCCTCGCCCGTCTTGGAGCGGGGGAGGAAGCAAAGAAGGGAGCACGGCCCCAAGAACCAAATTCATTCGGCCAGTGACGGCGGTCAAAGCTAATTTGTGTCAGGTAACTAGACCGGTGTTTACCCTTCACCATCATAATTATTCATAAAACCCCAGCTTTTGCCATCATTGCCGGGCGTACACGTTCATCCCTCACGCTGGCCCGCTTGAGCGAGCGCTCTGATTCCTCTTATCGTGGCATGACCATAACAAAGGGCGCAGCTGAGACCTTTTCTGTAGCTCCTCTGGCCCCAATTCATGCGGTGACGCCCCAAATCCTGTTCGAGGATGGCCAGACCAGATAAGTTCCACCTACAGGCGTGACTCATTTCAGGACGATGACCCCTGAAAAACGAGTGCAGTGGGTTTCTGGAGGAGTTCTTGGAAAAACGCACACGACGCCTCTGACTCAATGCCAATTATTTCATCGACGCTCAACATTCGCCCCAAAACCACGAGCGGGATGATTTAAGCCAGATGGACAGACGCTCTATTTGAATTTGATCTCCAGGTGGTCTTCTCGATAGCGAGCGCCCACCACTTCCTTTCCCGCCAGTGACGACGGCAGGCTGATATGCCGCTTCCAGCCACCGATGCGGACGATGAGCTCGTCATACGAGCCCCGATGTAAGTTGACATCACCTTTTCTCACCAGTGGCAAAGGCAGCACCAGAATGTAGTCTTCTCCAGTTTTGACCAGCTTTTGGGCCTTGCCGCGATAGTAAATTTGCGTGGGATCGTCCTCACCATAAATGATCTGCCCCAACCGTTGCAACATCTCAAACCCAACCACTTCGGCATCCAACAAGGGGACGGAGAAGATGGGAAGTGGGAAGAAAGATTCCTCGATAATCTGGGCATAATGGACCTGACGCTCCTTCCATTGGGCGAAGTAGGGGTCTGAGACTTCGTTTGGAAGATTCCGGTTGCTGATCACCGCATCCACTGGAAGGTTATAGAGGTTGAGGTAAGTGAATGCTCGTTGCGCTTCTTTGATCACCATTTTCTCAGGATTCACCACCATACGCACGCTGCTGATATCCCGATTGGTCAACAATCTCTCCAGCGTACTCAGATCCCTCACCAGAGACTCTACGGCAGCAAAGAAATCATCCTCGGGCATGGGAATTTCGGAAACGGAGCGCATGATAGGACGGGCGATTTTGATGGCTGTGCGCTCAAAAGGAAAGATTTTCTCGATGTACCAGGTGGCCATTTCGGGGAAAGCCAACAATTGCAGAGTCGCACCTGTGGGCGCCATGTCGACCACGATAACATCATACTCTTCCGAGTCGGCCAGATTCCCGATCTGCAGCAGACTGGCCAATTCCTCCATGCCTGGCAAAATGCTGGCCTCCTCCGCCATCATGCCATCCATGCCCCTCCACGCAAAGAGTGTAGTCAAATATTGTTGCACCGTCCCCCAATTCTGTTCCATCTGATGAAGTAGATCGATTTCTTGCGCCCAAAGCTCGGGAGCCAGTCGCACAGGCTCGGGGCCAATGGTTTGATCGAAACTATCGCCCAACGAATGGGCAGGATCAGTGGAGACAACAATGGTGCGATAACCTAACTGGGCGGATCGGATAGCTGTGGCCGCGCTGATACTCGTCTTGCCTACGCCGCCTTTGCCTGTAAAGAGGATGATACGCATAAAGTTAAGTGGTGAATTGCTGCATGTTCGAATGCGCCGCAATGGCAGATATGATGGCAGGCGAAGGTGGGCGTGCGTGAGAGCGTCTGAATCGTACTGGCGGCGCTGCTCGAGGGAGACGGCGCTAATGGCCGTTCCCTCGATTCTCTATCCCGATTAGTTTGTCAGCATCCGCCGCAGCACCGTATGCAAGATGCCGCCGTTGCGATAGTAGACCACTTCCACCGGTGTGTCGATGCGGCTGATGGCCTGGAATTCGATGACTTTGCCATCGTCCGCGGTGGCCCGCACGGTAAAGAGCTGTCCCGGCTGCATCTCGTTATCCAACCCCAGGATGTCGTAGGTCTCGAAACCGCTCAGGCCCAGGCTGGCTGCGCTCTCGCCTGGCTGGAATTGCAAGGGCAAGATGCCCATGCCCACCAGATTGGAGCGGTGGATGCGCTCGAAGCTTTCGGCGATGACCGCCTTGACGCCCAGCAGTTGCGGGCCTTTGGCTG
>CAZYSY010000026.1:0-10055 GCA_964650295.1 uncultured Caldilineales bacterium
CACGCTGCCGCTGTTCTTCCACAGGGTGAGCAGCATGGTGCGGGCGTCGCGATCCAGCGAGCCTTCGAAATACACCTCATCCCGGCGACTGGTGCGGCCAGCGTTGGCCACGGCCGGCGCGAGATGGGTGATCTGCACAATATCGCTGCTAAAGTCGTAGATGCCGATGGCCTGGGCGCGCTGCCAGGCCCGATGCACTGCGCGGGCGGGCGACTCTTCCCGCGCGGGCGTTTCGCCCTGCGCCAACGGAATCATCCCCAACCACCCTCCCATGATCAGCCCCAGCGTCGTTGTCAAACCCACTATCAACGAGAAAAATGGATGGCGTTTCATGGTTCGTTATCCTTTTTGGGGGAGACGGCGTGACCTCTTTTGCAGGAGTCTTCGGCGTAGCTGAAACCGTATTGGTTTGCGCCCGCAAAAAGGCTAAAAGTGTCTCCAGGTCTGTGAATATCTGACGCTCGTGACTATGCACATCTTCCAGAGATGCGAGCCAGGAAGCCTCTTCATGATCGGTGTGACGCCATAGGCGGAGAAGATAAGCAAGATATGTCATTCTTTATTATAGGAAACCCGCGTTGAGAAAACGTGAGGAATTCTCCGCTCTACTCTTTTTAAGCCAATTGGTGCTATAATCGGATCATCCGCTCTCTGCTGAGTTGTCACAGAATTTTGGTTATTGCCCCTTTGTCTTCCTCGCCCCTCCCCCCGATCGTGCCGCATCTGACCCTACATCTGCTAGGGCCCTTTAAAGGCGCCCGCAATGACGAGCCGCTTCAGGGATTTGAATCGAACAAGGTGCGGGCGTTGCTGGCGTATCTAGCGGTAGATCGAACGCTCTCACATCCTCGCGGACAATTGGCGGCGCTTTTGTGGCCCGAAAGGCCCGAACGCGTGGCCTTGTCGAATCTGCGTCATGCTCTGGCCAATCTGCGACGGGTTCTGGGGGAGACGCAATCTGCCACCCCCTTCCTTTTGGTGGATCGTTATACGCTGCAATTGCATCCACAGGCTCAGGTGCAGATCGATGTCACTGATTTCTACGCACATCTGGCTGCCGCAACCCGCGGAGAGGATGCTATCGCACATCGCAAGGCCGCAGTGGCTCTTTATCGGGGAGAGTTTTTGCAGGGGTTGTATGTTCGGGGGTGCATCTCCTGGGAGGAGTGGTTGAGGACACAGCGTGAGGCCCTGGCACAGGCGTTTTCCAACGCTTTGCGGGATCTAACCTGGGATATGGAGCATCAGAGAGATTATGCCGAGGCGTTGGCATACGCCCGACAATGGCTGCAACATGTGCCCTGGAATGAAGATGCTCATCGTCAGACCATTCGCTTGCTGGCGCTGGATGGCCAGCGCAGCGCCGCGCTGGCTCAGTTTGATCGCTGCCGTCAGATTTTGGCATCGGAGCTGGGTATCGAGCCTTCGCCCGAGACGTTCTCACTGGTACAGGCCATCCGCGCCCGGCACTATCCAGCGTCCGATACGGTGCGCCACCATCAGACCGCCGCGCCGAAATCTTCCCGAATAGCGCCTTTTGTTGCCCGGCAAGAGGAGCTGGAACGATTGGAGGGCTGGCTGAAGTTGGCCCTGGCGGGACAGATGCAGATGGTCTTTATCACTGGCAGCGCTGGCAGCGGCAAAAGTGCGCTGGCCGCGGCTTTTGGCCGGAGGGCGTTACAAGCGCATCGCGATCTGGTCATCGTGCGGGGTGAGTGCAGTGCTTTTGCTAATCAGGGAGATCCATTTCTTCCCTTTCGAGATATTTTACTGGCCCTAATCGGACAAGAAGAGGCCGCTTACTGGGGACGCGATATGGGCGATGCCTATCTTCATCATCTCCAGACCATCATCCCCACAACCATTACTCTGCTCGGTCAACATGGCTCCAGCATCGTTAGTGCGCTGAATCTGGGGCCGCACTTGATGTTGCAGGCCGGAGCTTTTTTGCCTGAGGGCCAGGGCAAACGGACGTGGCTGCATCAATTGAATGAGCGAAGCGGTTCATCGCAGGAGCCGCGGCCTGAATTCCAGCGCCAGGGATTTGATGAGTATGTGCTGATTTTGCGTCAACTGGCCCGACGACGTCCACTGGTACTAATTGTCGATGATATGCAGTGGGCAGATTCGGGCAGCCTGGCTTTGCTTTTTCATCTCAGTCGCCGTCTTCACACTTCTCGAATTCTGTTTCTTGGCATCTTTCGCAGTGAGGATGTGCTGCCTGATCAGATGTCGCAGCATCCTTTGGCGACGCTCATGCGGGAGTGGCAGCGCCGTCAAGGAGATATCCTCATCGATCTGGATCAGGCTTCTGGGCGGGCGTTTGTGGATGCTTATCTCGACATGGAGCCCAATCGGCTGGACGCTGGATTTCGCCAGGCCCTGCTGCGGCGCACCAGCGGACATCCCCTGTTTACGGTGGAGTTGCTGCGAGAATTGCAGGCCAGCGGCGCTCTTTTACGGGATGATGAGGGGAGATGGGTGGCTGGGCCGGGGTTGGCTTGGGCGCAGATTCCCGCCCGGGTAGAGGCGGTTATTGCCGAACGTTTGGCTGCGCTGAAGCCGGAGCATCGGGAGCTTCTCACGGTCGCCAGCATTGTTGGCGATGTCTTCACCGCTGATATTCTGGCTGCGGTGTTGCCCTGGACACCGGCTCAGGTTCTGGCCTGGCTGACGGAACTTGCCGCATCGCAATACCAACTTGTGCAGTTTCTGGGACGGTCCTGGTCGGGGCAGCAACCTTTGTCGCATTATCGTTTCAGACACAGTCTTTTCCAGGAATATCTTTATCAGCACGCGCCGGCGGCTCAGCGGGCTGTCTGGCATGGAGACATTGCCCGGGCGTTGCTCGCGCTTTATCAGGAAGAAACCGAGTCTATCGCATCGGCGCTGGCTCGACATTTCGAGGCGGCGGGCCAGCCCATGGACGCCGCAAACTACTATTTGCAAGCGGGGCAATGGGCGATGCGCTTGGCCGCTCCTGAGCAAGCTTTGGCTCTTTTAACTCGAGGGCTGGCGCAAGCCTCCCTCACCCCGCCCTCCCCTGCTCGCAGCAAGGTGGAGATGGCCCTGCAAATGGCCATCAATACACCCCTGCTGGCTATTCAGGGGTGGGGCGCAGCCCAGCGGGAGGAGGCCATTCACCGGGCGTATGAACTCAGCCGTCAGAGTGGCGATGATTTGTTTCTGATTCAGGCGCTTTTCTTGCAGGCGGATTTGTTGCGGGCTCGGGGCGAACTTGCATCGGCATTGGCCTTGAGTGAACATTTGCTCTCTTTGGCTCAGCGGGTTCAGGATACGACCAGTCTGGCGCTGGCGTATTTATCTATGGGCGAGACTTGCTTTTTTATGGGAGACTTGGCTTCTGCCCGCACATATCTCGAACAGGCTATTGGTCTTTATCAGGAGGCTGAGATTGCCCCCCTGACACCTCTGACCGCGATAGATCTGGCCGTGGTCTGCCATGTCTGGCTGGCGTGGCTGACACAGATTCAGAGCGATCGTGATGCGGGCGCTGAGCATCTGCGACTGGCGTTGGAACGGGCGCGGATGCTGAAAGACCCCCTCTCACAGGCCTTTGCTTTTACGCTAGGGGCCTATGGATTTTATTGGCTGGAAGATAGCCCGAAGCAGGCCGCGGCCTTTGCCGAGGAATTGGCGCCCCTGATGGCGGAGAAATCGCTGGCTGCACTGCATCCGTGGGGTTTGGTGTTCCAAGGCTGGGTCGCGGTTTCAGCGGGAGATGTTCAGGCCGGGATCGTTATGATGGAGGAAGGGATGGCTATGTGGCGGTCGATGGGAGCGGTGAGCGGGACCACCTGTCAGGGTCTTCCTCTGGCTCGGGCTTACATCCAAACGGGAAGGTTGGATGCAGCGCAAAGGCTCATTGGAGAAATGGCGGCACTAATGGAAAAGACAGGAGAGCGTTTATTCGAGGAGGCATGGCGGAGGTTGGCCGATAGGATGCAATAGGGAGAAGGCAATCTGATTACAGTTGCTGGCCATGACTGTCGGGGAGTAGTTCGAATGCGACTGACGCCAGCGGGAACGGGTGGCATGCAAACGTCTGTCGTAACGATGCAAGTCTTATCCACTTTTTGTTACAAAGGCCCCCAGAAAGGTGACCCACAAGCATTTGCGGAGAACTGTTACCATCAGTCAGAAATGACCACTATCCAAATCGTTCGTGTGCCCGTAGGCTTTCAGAATATCGTCAATCAGAACAAAAAGCAGTATAATTTACGCATCCTTGGCCCCTCCACCTGTTTGATTTTGGTTTTGATCACCTCAATTTTTCAGGGAAAGCCATGGATTTTCAGATATATTAGGCCGCAACGTGGGTTATTGTGATTGTACTTAGGTTGCGGGTCATATTTTTAGGCGTCACAGTATCCCTCCTTATCTTTATGTATACTTTCCGCGTGAGGCGATAATGATGGAGTTCTATCCTCGATGTCTTGAAATCTTTCACACTTTCAATGAAATACTCATCCTTCGCGGAGAGTTGGCGTTAAAGAAAGATGAGCTGGCAACTCTTTGCCTACGTGTCCAGCCATATCTTGATGATGACATGTCGCCACAGGCTATTTTAAAAATCGCGGAGCATTATTTTTATGATGGGCCTATGGTCAAGGCGTTGATGGCTCCGGAGCATCCTGACCATGACATGTACTGGCGTCAGTTTCATCAATGGTGTAAGGGTATTGCCCAGGTTCTGCTCAAGGATATTCATGATCAGAACGATTTCCTGCAAGACGCTTACTTTCATTTTCGGCGAAAAATCGATCGCTATAGCTTTCGTAGCACCTTCAAAGATTGGGCTTTTGTGGTACTACGACGATTTTTCTTTGATTGGATTCGTAGAAGACATCGCAGGCCGACCATGATTGCCATTGAAAATGTGGAGGAAAGGGGGAGCCGGGCAGAACGCCTAATGATGAGTATGCCGATGTCTCATCCACAGGAGTATCTTGAGAGACAGGAACGAGAGGCGCTATTGGTGCAGTTGATGAATATATTGCTTTCAGATCGGGATATTCTGTTGTTACGGCTTTCGACAATGAAAAAGGAAACGGGGAACAACATGACAGATGCGGATATCGCTCGAATCGTGGGGCTCAGCCCCAGCAGCATTTCCCAAACTCGCAAACGCTTGTACGCCCGGTTACGCAATCATCCGATGTTACAAGAGCTCATAGCGGAATTTTCTTAAGAAGATCGTCTGGATGATGTCAGAAAATCTATGGTCAGAAACGTCTTTATAGATGAAAAGGATAATCTTATGAATGAAAACTCATCCACTCATACGCTGTTCCTTCGCACCATGCTCCGGCACCTGCTGGGCGAGGCGGTGGATGTCGAGGAATTGCACAAAGCAAAAACGCATATTGCTAGTTGCTCCGACTGTTGGGAGGAATTGATGTCGCTGACTTCAGTGCTGGCGCCATCCGGCTGGACACAATTCCTGAACGAAACCGCGGGCGCCTTTCCTCAGGGCCCTACATTCGTTCAGGAGCGCCGTCTGGAGAGTTCTGCCGCTTCGGACGTAGACGAAGTGAGTTTGTGGCAACGCGGACGCTCCTATTTGGCCCGTCTTTCGCCCGAAAACGTGGTGCAGCAAGTCATCGTCTTTCTGAATCCCGATTCCTGGCAGTCCCCCCTGCCGGCAGCCCATCGCAGTGAGAAAAACGCACCCTCCGACATGCCCTCGCTGGAGATCGACGATCTGCCGGGACTAAGCGCCCTGGTGTCCATCTTGCCAGTTCCTGATGATACCGAACATGTCATCATCACTGTGGAGGTGAGTATCGAGAGCCGATTCCCCGATTTCAGTGGTGTGCATATCCTGTTGGAATCACCCGATGAACATGATGAACAAGTCACCGGCATCTCAGGAAGGGTCGAGTTCCGTCCTGTGCCCCGGGCGGATATTTCATCGATGCACCTTATTATTCTGCCGCTGGACGGGATGGATTGATGAGATTCTGCACAGAGTCGTCAATGCCACTGTGAAGGCTAAAGCCAGCCCAGAAATAAGGGTGATCCAGAGGGTGTTCCGGCAGGCGCCCGCGCCACATGAGCGTTAGCCGTTCCCGCTCCCGTTCCCATCCTGCCTGTTCTCCACCCAAAATCTGGTAACGCTCTTCCACTTGAGCGATGTTCCAGGTGCGCGTTGCATGCCTCGCATAACTTAAGGCGGCGGCCACATCCAACTCCTCTAACTTTTGATAGAAAGCATCCATAAACAGCAAAGTAGCCAGATCATCCACCTGCCACAAACTGACCAAGACAGCACTGCAACCAGCATATAGCCAGGCCCGCACCAGTCCCAGAATTTCTTCTCCGCCGCGCACCCGCCCGCGCCCAGTCTCACAGGCGCTGAGCGTCACAAGCCCCGCCCGCACTCCTTGCATTTGTAGAATGCTCATCACGTCAAGGAAACCATCAGCCAGCATCAGGCCCGATTGCAGAGGCTGATCGGGACGGAAAACGCCCGAGCACGCCAGATGCAACACTCCGGCCCGAGATAAGGCTTTTTTCATCGCCCCCAGCGTGGCTCGAGAGCCAACAAAGGCTCGTCCGCCTCCTCTGCGGGCCAGTATGGCGGCTTCGTTTTCGGCGTACTTCAAAGCATTTGCGTTGAATCCAAAAAAGAAGCCTTCATTCAGGTGACGTGGCTGTCTCAGGCGTCGTAACGCGATGGAAGCGCTGGGAACCTGCACCACTCGAGGCGTCGACGCTTCCAACGAGGTTCCATCCTGCCACACAGGCATGACCGATAAAGGCAAATGGTGCAAAACGCCATAGGGAATCAGCCAGAGTGTCTCCAGGCCCTTCAATTCCCGAGCCAACGGGCTTAACAATAACGCCCCTAATTTATCCAATATCCAGGGTTTTCCCAGACGGCCGCTTTCGTGAATGAACCCTCGCGGGCGTCCATGAAGGTCGAAACTGGCCGCGGCCAGCTCATCCTGCCGGATATTCAGAGACCTGATAGTGAGCGAGTCCTTTTTCGCCAGCATGGCGATGAGGGTCTCGTCCGTCTCGAAATAGGCCAGCAAACCTGTCTCCGCAGGCATTTGCGCAAGTATCTCCTCCGCTGTGATGGGGCGCTCCCCCTCGAAGTTGGCGTCATCTCCGTACCGACGGGCCAGCATCTCGGCAAAAGTTCTAGCCCGGGCTCGTTCCGCTATCGTCAACGTTCGCATCAAGTCGCCGCTGGCCAACGCCACCCCCGCGGCGATCTGATAGGGCCGCTGGTGGAGCGCAAAGAAATCGACCCGAACATCTGGCGAGGTCTGGCGGGCGCGCATCGACTCCACCAGGCCAATGGCGGAATCGCTCCACATCCGCGCTTGGAAAAAATCCCCCAACATCTTGTAAGAATGAGCCAAATGTGTGCGCACATCCACCTCGTCCCAAAAGTGTCCCGCCACCAAGGATAGCGCTTGCTTCCATTGCTCGACAGCCAGTACTGCCTCATCTTGGGCCAAATAGGTTTCGGCCAGATTATTTATTGCCTGCCCTTCTCCTCTTGCATCCTGATGCGCCCGACAAAAGGCGCCAAAACGTTCATAACACCTCCGGGCCTCCTGCCATCTCCCTTGAGCTTTGAACACCGTCCCCAGTTCATTGCACGTCGCTGCTACCAGAGATTCTATTTTCAAAGATTCGAATATCTCCAGCGCCTGAATCTCTTGCATCTCTGCTTCTTGCAGCGCCTCACGAGGCAATTCGCCCGCTTCAACGCCACGCACCAAAGCGGTGCCCAGATTTTTTCTGATCTTTCCGATGTAAACCTGCTCGCGGGCGGCCTGAAACAAAGGTAGGGCATCGCGATAGTAGCGAATGGCGTCCCCCCAGCGTCCAAGTTGATCCGATAGAATACCCAGCTCATTATACAAACGCCCACGTAATTTGGGAGCATTAGTCCACTGCAAGGCCTGCAAAGCGCGGCTTTCTGCTACATCCCATCGATAGTCTTCGATATCCAAAATCGTTTCCATGTATCCTGCCCAGGCTTGCATTTCCTGATTTTGGAGAAAGAGCTGTCGCAGTGCCTCGGGCGTGGCTATGGCCCTCTCCAGGTTTGATTGCATCAGCGCCTGGAAAAAAACATCCAGCGCCGCCTCCACCAGGGCTGCCGGCCCCTTCTCAATCGACTGTTCGAGCTGTGCTTTCAAGTCTGCAACGATTGCATCATTGATTGATCGTACCACTTTTCAATACTCCTTTACAATAATCTGGAGGATGCCATGAATCGTTTGTTTCGTGTTGCTTCCTGGCTGGGGATGACCGCACTCATCCTCACAATGCTGACGCTTCCTAGCATATCACAACCCCTCTCGAATGCCGTAGTATCCCACAATGATGCATGGCCTCCCTTCGTGCGCATCATCCCCCAGGCCCACAGCGATGATGTGCTCGTTTCTGCTTCAGGCATTGCACAGCTCTATACGCAACTTTACGCTGATTTTGGCTCGACCTCTCACACCTGGTCTCACACAGATTTGAAATTCGACGAGCATATCGAGGCGTACCAAGGTATTGCTGCCGAGGCTCTTTCGGAGATATGTTCAGAACCATCTGGGTGTTTACGTGTGTATCACAACGCCTTCTCCGCACAATCATTCACTCAGGCGATCACCATCCCCTACCAATTCGTGCGCGTCAAGCCGGATGACGCGCCTGATCTGGCGCTGCACA
Source organism: uncultured Caldilineales bacterium (assembly GCA_964650295.1). Taxonomy (GTDB): domain Bacteria; phylum Chloroflexota; class Anaerolineae; order J102; family J102; genus M2005. Next base: position 8,707 of record CAZYSY010000026.1, read on the forward strand.
GCGCTCAAATTAGATTTGGCGCCCCGCCCTTTGGCGATGAGATCGAACACACCGTGATTCTACAGATTCCACCGGCATTGCCCAACCCTCTACCCGCGAATTGGACAGCGCTTTCGCAAGAGTATTACCTCGTCGAATCGGATGGTATGGACGGCGACCTGCGCGCATCCCTCGCCATCAGATACGATCCTGACGCCATCGTCTGGTTCGGGGCGGATGAGACCGATCTCACCATTCTGGCTTGGGACGCCGCAAATGGTGAATGGCATCCGCTGGAAAGTTATGTCAATCGTCGCGCACATCACGTTAGCGCGTCTATCCAGAATCTTACCACCTACATTTTAGCCGTCCCGCAAGAACATCACGTTTGGCTGCCAATGTTTTCCACCCACTAAGTAGATGCGCCTTTGAAACTTGAGAAAAGCGCTGGGCCTCTCGGCGAACGACGAAAATAGCGTTGCCGCTATTGTAACCACAGATGACACAGATGGCACAGATTTGCTTGATGGCTTTCTACGTTTTCTGTGAAAATCTGTGCGAATCTGTGGTTAAACCATGGCAATCACAGATGGCAAGGAGCCGTCACATTTCAACTTTCATAGCATCACTTACTTAACCCGATGGGAGATTATTCTATGTGCAAGAAACAGCGTCCTTGCATTTTTCTTCTCATTCTCTTCCTCGTTTCGACGATTGCACTTTTGCTGGGATGGCGTTCTGTGAGCGCCATGACGCCAGCGGGGGAAGAACAATGGCGCAACGATAATGGGCAGGCCAATGGCTACACATCATCCCTGGCTCAACACTACATCGTGGGCTCTGTCTTGCGGGGCGATGATGCTGATTACCCTGTGGCCATCCAGTCGATCCAGACCATGCTTTATCACTTTGAGGGAGCGACCGCCAGTGTGCGAGTGCGCGCGGTTATCTATCGCATCGGCGAGAATGGGCGGCCTGGCGCTCTGTTGGCCGCGTCGGAACCGGTGGTGATTGAAGATTTTTATCCCAATTGGGTGCGTATCGATTTTTCCGCGCCCGTGGTATTGAATGATCCACAGGCATTTCTGGCTGGTATCGAATATCTGGAGGGGAATGTGGGTTCAACGCCTTCGGCGCTATTCGATTCCAATAGTGATATCCCCATTGGGAAAAACTTTTTTAGCCGGGATGACGGCGCACATTGGTTTGAACACTATGATTTTTGGCAAAGCCCGTCGGGTGTTGGATACGCCATGGTGAGGGCCAATGTGGACACACAAGTTCCATCAGCCACAGATACGCCCACGCCCACAAACACGTCTACGCCCACCATCACCCCCACGCCTACGCCCACACCCGTGATCACGCCC
>CAZYSY010000027.1:0-7051 GCA_964650295.1 uncultured Caldilineales bacterium
AACTACTAACGTACCCGACTTCAATCACCACAAAGGCGCAAAGACACTAAGAACACCAAGAATTTCAAAGCTTTTTCTTTCCTTCGTGCCTTTGTGGCTTCGTGTCTTCGTGGTTTCTAGCCGGGCTACCTTAGTAGTAACGAATAATCTCTGAAAAACCACTTCACTGACGTCATACCTTGGCTACGAGAACTCGAAGAAAAGCGGATGGTTCATTCTTTGAATGGGAACGAGTCTGTTTGTTCACCCTCTCCACTTGCACCCCCTCTCGCTGGTTGTTAAAATGGCTTGCACCCCTTGCAGCGATGATCGCCCCGACGGGCGCCCACCTCCTGAATATGACACCGTCCGCCTGGTTTCCAAACAAACCGGATATTATCGTCTCTGATCAACGCCCAATTCCTACGATGCCCCCCGCCATTCCTCGTGGCGTCGCCGACTATTTCGGCGGCCCGGCCCAGCAACGACGTCAAATCGAAGCTACGCTTCGGTCGTTGGCGCGCGCCTGGGCCTACAATGAGATCATTCCTCCGGTTTTCGAATACGCCGAGACCCTCACCACTGAACTTAGCGGAACCCTGGCCGCAGAGCTCTATCGGTTCTTCGACCGCGATGGTCAGGTGTTGGCCCTGCGTCCAGATCTAACTGTGCCCACTGCCCGGATTGTCGGCTCCAAACTATACGATCAACCTCTCCCCCAGCGATATTTCTATGCCGGCCCGGTGTTCCGTTATGAAGATCCGCGAGCGGGCCGACAGCGCGAATTCTGGCAGGCGGGCGTTGAGCTCATGGGCGCGGCGGCCGCAGCCGCCGATGCCGAAGTCCTGGCCCTGGCCGCCACCGCGCTGACTGCGTTGGCGCTTGACGATTTTCGTTTTAGCCTGGGACATTTGGGCTATTTTCACGGTCTTGTTCATCATTTGCAATTGGAATCAGAAGCGACGCTACATTTGCAAAATGCCCTGGAGCGCAAGAGCCAGAGGGATGTGGAGACTTTAGTGGAACAGTGGCGGCTCATCGGACCTGAACGCCAAACCGTGTTGGGGCTGCTGACCTTATCGGGACAACAAGGCGAAGGAGTGTTAGCCCGGGCGCGTAAGCAGGCTCTTAATCGCCAAATGCTCGACGCGGTGGAGCGCCTGGCCGCAGTGGAGTCCTTGTTGGAGCGATATGGCGTCAAAGCATTTTTCGATATCGACCTGGCCGATGTGCGGGCGATGAATTACTACACCGGCATCACATTCAAAGCCTACACCCCGGGCATCGGCTTTTCGATTGTCAATGGTGGCCGCTACGACCGCCTTGTCGGCGAATTTGGTCCTGACATGCCCGCGGTGGGATGCGCTTTTTACATCGATCGTCTACTGTTGGCGCAAATACGCCAATCGGGCCAACCTGCAGAGCCCGAGCCAGATCTACTCCTGTTCCCCTGTGATTGTGGTGAGCACATCGAGCTGGCCCGCATCGCCCGCCAGGCCGGTCTCAGCGTGGCCGTTGCCCTGGGCGACGAAAACCCCGACCGTTATTCCTTGCGCGCCTATTGCGAATGTGATGGTCAGGTCACGCTGGATGATGGTCGCGGCACGCGCACGATTCCCATCGCACAATGGTTGGAGGCTGTGACCACGTGATGACTTCACTGACGATTGCCCTGCCCAAAGGGCGGATGGCGGATGACGCCCTGGTGTGGTTGCAGCGTGCGGGCTGGCCGCCGCCGAAGATGGAAGACGCCCGCAAACTCGTGATCCCCAGCGCCGACGCAGCACTCGATTATCTCATGGTCAAGCCCATGGATGTGCCGGTCTTTGTCGAGCAGGGCGCGGCCGATATCGGCATTGCTGGCCTGGATGCCGTACGTGAGCGAGCGGCCGATGTGTATGAGCCTTTGTTGTTGCCCTTTGGCCATTGCCGCTTGTCGGTGGCTGCGCCTGTCGACCGGCCTCAACATCCTCTGCGCCTGGAAATCAGCCCCCGCGTGGCCACCAAATATCCCCGCCTGGCTGAACAATACTTTCGTAGTCGTGGCATCTCCGCCGAATTTATCTATCTTAACGGCTCGGTCGAATTGGGACCATTGGTGGATATGGCCGACCTCATCGTCGATATCATTCAAACCGGCAGCACCTTGCGGGCCAACAATTTGGTGGAACTTCAAGCGATCATGCCATCGCAAGCTGTGCTCATCGTCAATCGCGCCAGCTATCGTCTTCATGCGCAGCGCATCCAGCCTTTGCTGCATGCCTTGCGAGCCATATTGCCCTGATTCTGGCATTGTTTATGTACGCCCTCCATCCTGTTGTCCAGGCGCTGAGCCTTAGCCCTCAGCAGCTGGCTGCGATCCAACAACTGAATACAGATGCGCTGATCACAGCAGGTGCGGGCACCGGCAAAACCCGCACGCTCACCGCACATTATCTGAATTTGCTGGCCCGCGGTTTTTCGCCTCGCGAAGTGGTGGCCATCACCTTTACTCGTAAGGCCGCGCGCGAGATGCGCAATCGCATTCGGAAAGAAGTGTGGGCGTACGCTGCCCGGGAGGATATCGCCGCAGATGAGAGGGCGAAATGGTCTGACCTGGCGATCCAGTTGGATGCAGCCCGTATCAGCACCTTTCATGGTTTGTGTCAGGAAATTTTGAGGTCTCATCCGGCCGAGGCGGGTGTAGACCCTGATTTCCAGACGCTGGAAGAAAGTCGCTCGCTCTTATTACGTGAAGACGCAGTGGAAGAAGCTCTCACCTGGGGCGCGAGTGAAAATCGCATTGCCGATTTGCTGGCCACTGAAGCGGAATCGCAGGTGCGGGCCGCGGTGCGAATGTTGCTGGGGCGTGGTTCAGAGGCCAAAATGCTTTTGCTAGCCCTGCCCGATGATATGGACGCCTTACTTGCGCAGTGGCGAGAATGGCTGCTGCGTGAGCAGAGGAGGCGCTTGCAAGCGTTGATGCAAGATTCATCGTGGCGGGATGCGAAGCGACTTATCGAGGCAACGACGCCTTTGGATCGGTCTGATGGCCTAGCTGTGCAACATGCGTTGGCAAAAGAGGCCTTGCTTGCATTGGCGTCTATCGAGAATCGGGATGATTTCCACACCAGTGTGCGAACGCTGGCCGCGATCAACGTTGGCAGTGGCAAGATGGGGGCCTGGCCCGGCGGCAAGCTAGAGCGCGATGCGGTCAAATCGGCGCTAAAAACCTTGCGTGCGCCATTTAAACAGGAGGGGTGGTTGGGAGCGAGCCTGAATCAGGAAGATGTGCGGGCGGCCCGCGCATTGGTTCAGCTCAAGGCCGTGACGCTGGAGGCCATGCGCGTTTATCAGCTCAAAAAGCAAGACATCCAGGCGTTGGATTTTGATGACCTGGAGTTTGAGGCGCTCCGCCTGCTCACCACCCACGAGGAGGTGCGCTCCTGGTGGCAGAATCAGATTCGGGCGCTGCTGGTGGATGAATTTCAGGACACCAATGCCCGCCAAACCGAATTGTTGCAATTGTTAGATGGTGGGCGGGGCATTCAGTTTTTGGTAGGCGATGGCAAACAATCGATCTATCGTTTCCGTGGCGCTGATGTGGCCATCTTTCGAGAGTTGCGCCAGCGGTTCATTAAGGCCGGAAAGCGGGTGTCATCTCTGGATGAGACCTGGCGCGCACATAAAGAACTTGTGTATGGGCTCAATCATCTGATGCGACCGATTTTGGGCGAGGCGAGGGAGCCATGGGAAGCGCCATTCGAAGCGTTGCATCCCGCTCGAAGCGCGCCTCCCCAGTGTCCTCAACCGCCCTACATCGAATTTCAATTGGTTACTGGCGCTAAACAGCAAGGTGCTTTGGAACAAGCAGCTCGAGCTGCCGTTCAACGGTTGCAGACGCTGTTTGCTGCGGGTGAGTGTCAGCCTGGGCATGTCGCCATTCTCACCCGGGCCTCAACCAGTTTTTCGGCATATGAAGATGCGTTGGATGCGGCCGGGATTCCTTTTCTCACCCTGGCGGGGCGCGGTTTTTATCAGCGCCCCGAGATTCGCGATCTGGTGGTCGTCATGCGTGTGGCGGCGGATCCCTCGGATGATGTGGCGCTGGTGGGGGCATTGCGTTCGCCTGGGTTGGGACTCAGCGATGTTGCTATCTATCAACTGGCCCGCACGCGTGACGTCATGCAGCGAGAGGATGGTGCGCCAGTTTCATTGTGGCAGGCGCTGCCGTTGGTTTTATCGCAGCTGGATGAAGTGGAATTGGAGCGAATGCAGCGAGCGTTGCAACTCATTCGGAGGTTGCATTCGCAGGCGGGGAGAATTTCTGTGGCCGATCTGTTGAAGCAGTATCTGGATGAAACAGGTTATCTGGCCATTTTTGCGGCGGCGGGACAAGATCGGGCGATGCGTAATATCGATAAGCTGGTGGAGGAGGTGCGCGTGGCCGGATTTGTACACGTGCAGGAATTTATCGAGTATGTCAAACTGGCGCGAGCTGCAGCTGTGCGCGAGGGAGAAGCGCCTGTGATTACCGAGGGGGCAGTGCAGATTATGACTGTTCACCGCGCCAAGGGATTGGAGTTCCCTGTCGTCGTCTTGGGCGATGTTTCCTATCAGGGCAAGGATGGTGATGGGCTGCTGGTCACCGATTCAAAGATCGCCTGGAAGTTACCTGCTGCGCCCGGAAGCAAGGAGCGCCCGACTTTTTACGAGGCGCTCGATCGCCTAGAAAAACGTATGAATGAAGCGGAGCAGAAGCGATTGTTGTATGTTGCTGTGACGCGAGCCAAAGAAATGCTGATCATCAACGGGGTGGCCACCAATGCTGGCTGGATGGAATTCTTGAGTCAATCCATTCCAGAACTTGAAGAGTGCGTGGGCAGGAAGGTTACCGCTCCCAGGCAACTGGATGTGACTCTGGCGGATTCGTCCATTCCTGTGCGGTGCACCCTCATTGCATCTGAGCTGCCGATTGTGTTGCAGCGGGACTTACAGCGTGTGGCGCAGAAGCCGCCAATGTTCGACGAGCGCATGCTGAAACGCATCGATGGAAAATCGGAGAATGTGGATGAAAAACTCAAAGCCGCCGAAGCCAAGCCCGAGCGACGTATCTGGCGGGTGTTGCCTCGTGAGGATAATGCCTGGGCGCCTTCGTGGGTGGTGGGAACGTTGGTGCATCGCTCCATCGAATTGGAGCGATTCCCTGAGGATCCCCACTTCGATGCGTGGTTCCGTTCTAGCGCTCGCGGGCTAGGTTTGAGTGATGAAGGCATGTTGCGCAATGCCTTGATGCGGGCGAGACGTACGCTTGAGCAGTTATCTGAGAGTGAAATCTGGCGTCAAATCGTCTCAGCGGATCAGCGTATCCATGAAATTCCCTACGTATTCAATACGCCGGAGGGCTGTCTTGAACGCGGCGCTATTGATCTCGCCTGGCAAAAAGATGGCGTTTGGCAGTTGGTTGATTTCAAAACCGATCGAGTCAACACGCGTGATGAAATGCTGGCTCGTATTGAGGAGAAGCATTATCGCAGGCAGGTGCAACGTTATATTCGGGCCATGGAGGTGCTCCGAGGCGTGACTCCCACCGCTTGGATTTGCTTCTTGAATGTGGGGGGGCGCGTCGAACTCGAACAGGTTGCGCCTGCAACCGAGTTTTCTTGTGATGAGGAAGCGGAAATGTTGCTCTCTGTTGTTGATGATGCTACGATGTGATTACGATAGCGTCCATCTATTGTATATTGACCTGACACAAGCTTAACGCGACATGATACGCGTGGCTTGAGGTCATGTTGTTCGATCTATGTTTTTTTCTGGGAGTAAAACGCAGATGATCAAGAGAGTATCGAAACGTATTGGTGATCAGGAGTTTGCTGTGATTGGCCTGGGACGTTTTGGGCGCGCCTTGGCGCTACGTTTAGAAGAGACGGGACACTCGGTGTTGGGGATTGACATCGATCGAGGTGTGGTGCAACGCATTGCCGATGATTTGACTGCCGCAGTTGTATTGGATGCAACGGATGAAGGCGCCCTGGACGCAGCGGGCATCAAGGATTTTAATACTGTCATCGTTGCCTTGGGCGGCGTTTTTGAGGCGGCCGCACTCTGTGTCGCCGCTCTAAAAGGCATGGAAGTGCCCAATGTCATTGTGCAGGCCAGCAGCGACCAGCATCGGCAGTTGCTTTTGCGAATCGGCGCTGACCGGGTGGTGCAGCCTTTGCAAGCGGGGGGAAGGCGATTGGCCGAGGAGCTAGCTTTTCCTTTGTTGCTGCGCGAGCTGAGCGTCGGGCCCGACTACATCATCGCTGAAATCTCACCCCCGGCAAAATTCATCCACAAACATCTGAGCGAGTTGGATTTGCGCGACGCCTACAGCATCAATGTTTTGCTCATCAAGCGTGGGAAGGAACTATTGGTATCGCCTTCGGCCGAAACTGAGCTTTTAGCTGGCGACATTTTGGTCGTTTTGGGGCCAAAAGAAAAAGTCTTGCAGTTGGTGGATCACCCGTAATTAGTTTCGGTAGATCTAGCAACCTGACACAAATTTCATGCCCAGTTGCCCACCGATTGAAATCAGGACTGAGGGCCTCCGGCCGCCTGTCAGCCTGCGCTGACACCCCTTCTTTCAAAAATATAGATTGCAAAATCGCGACTGGGAACCGTCCCCGCAGGGGGACGGGCGGCACAGGCAATTCCTCTCCACATCATCTCCCCCGCCCGTCTCGGAGCGGGGGAGGAGGCAAAGGAGGGGGCTGCGCCCCAAGACCCGAATTCATTCGGCCAATGACGGCGGTCAAAGCTAATTTGTGTCAGGTAATTTGTCAGTAGATCACGATTTGCCATGATGTGCAGAGCCGGATCCGTGATCTGGCGGTGATTCGAGCGTCAAACCCGCCGGATTGCGAATCCGGCTGGACACATACTCTCGCAATCGTGATCTACTGAGTTTGGCAGCAAAGGGTTGGATATCATTACCTGGATAGCTACAAGCTGACATTTCGCACAGCTCCAGGCAAAGCTGATTCGCGATGCAACCACCGGAAGCTTCCGAAAAATGGACGAATAGAGACGAAGATGGACGAAGAAAAAT
>CAZYSY010000028.1:0-44952 GCA_964650295.1 uncultured Caldilineales bacterium
ATATTGTGTATCTGAAATCCCCCCTATTTTACCATCTCCCCCATATTTTCGGATAGGCTCTAAGTCCCCGGGCTCCCGACCTACGCCAACGGCCCCTCCACCTCCCACGCCTACCCCTACGGCCACGCCTGTGCCTCTGACCTCCACTCCCCCGCCCACCACTATTCCAACTCCTACCCCCATTCACACCCTTCCCCGGGCCCCCAACACACCTACGCCTACGCCCACGGATTCACCCGTCCCTCCTACGGATACACCTGCCCCGCCTACGGCCACGCTCGCCCCCCCGCCTACCGATACGCCTGTCCCGCCTACAGACACGCCGACATCATATCCCACCCCCACGTCCGCTCCACCTACGCCCACACCCACCATGTTGCCCACCGATACGCCTACGCCCATTCCACCACCCACTCCCACTCATACCCCCACTCCTCCTGTTTCTCTACTTCCGAACACCTTCTCCTTATGGCCAACGGTTTAACCAGCCAACGCCCGTGCCATGAGCGACGTCACCAAGGCCGGGAGTTGCAAAATGCGTCTTCCTCTTAATTCGAATCAAGCCGTCTATTTTTCATTCCCCGAGGTGCCTTCGATGATGAACTCCCCCGTCATTTCCCAACTTTTGGCTCAAGGCGAGCGCCATATTTCTCAGTACGAATGGGATGACGCCATCGCCTGCTTCGACAAAATTCTCGAAAAAAATCCGAACCACGCTGCCGCGGCCGAGGGCAAACGCCAGGCCCAAGAGAAGAAACGCGTCGAAGCCAATATCCGCGAGCTGCTTGAAAAAGCCCGCAGTGCCCTGGAGGATCGTCGCTTCGAGGATGCCCGGATCGCATTGAATCAGGCGCAAACCCTCGGGGCGCAAGAATCCGTCCTCAAATATCATGCTGAGATCGATCGTCTGCGTGAGCGTATCCGGGAGGAGCAGCGATGGCAGAAACGGGTGAATGACACCTTGAAACAGGTCAAGGAATTGGAATCGGCCGGCAAAAAGGAAGTGGCGCTGCAACGGCTGAACGAGCTTATGCGGGAATTGATCGCAGAAGGATTGGACGCCTATGGGGAACGGATCCGTTCGGAGCGAGAGCGCCTGATTGAGGAAAAAGAGTTGGACGATCTGATTTTGGAAGCCAAGGAAGCTTTTCAACAGGAGGACTTCCGTCGGGCGTATGAGTTAATCGTCATGGCCCACGATCAGGACGCGCCCAGCGTGAAGCGAGAGTATGGATTGTACAAACGCGCCTGGGAGAAACTGCAACGCCAGTTACAGGAAGTGGAAGCTTTGCTGGAGGAGAATAGACTGGAGGATGCGGTGGCTTATTTGCAGGATCTGCGCAAGCAAGCTCCTGATAATCCTGACTGGAAGGCACTGTGGCTGAGGGGGCATATGGATCACGGTCTCGACCAATATGATCAGGGTCGGGAGATGTTGGAGACGCGGCAGTTCGCGGAGGCGCAGCGGGCCTTCGCAGCCGCGAAACAAGCGTTTCAGAGAGTGCTCAAAGTCTTTCCAGAACATGCGACAGCCCACCCGGCCATGGAGGAAGCCCATGAATTGGAGGAAATCGCCAGCTTGTTGAAGAAAGCGCAGCGAGATTACGACCTGCTGGCCTTGCCTGAGGCGCGTCGAGCTTTAGAACTGGCGAGAGAACACTATCTGGCCCTGAAGGCGATCCGGGGACGCGGTTTCGAGGAAGTGGATCACATCATCAAGATCATGAGCAATAACGCTGCGGAGCGAGAAAACCGCATCGACGCAGCGAAAACGGCCCTCGCAGAAGGGAAGAGCTGGATAGAGAAACGTGAGCCCGACCTGGCATATGGTACGCTGCGTGACGGGCTGGAAACATTGGGGGACGCGCCTGATCAGGCGCTAAAGCAAGAGCTTTTGGACGCCATGGGCCTTGCCAAACGCTATCGAGAAGACGTAATGCAAATGCTCCACCGGGCGGAAACAACGGATGACCTGGAAGAGCGATTGCGGTGGCTGCACAAGGCGCGTGAGGAGTGGCCCACCGCGCCGAAACTGAACACCCTGTTGGCGCAGACCCTGGTGACTGCGGCTGAAGCGGCCCTGGCACAGCATCAGGAGGAACAAGCTGCGACCTATTGCACCGAGGCCCGCGGCCTCCCCAATATCCCCAAGTCCGTCCAACGTCAAGCCCAGGCTATCCTGGACCAAATGAATTGCCAGCAGCGGTTCCACGCCGCCCGCCAGGAGGCGCAACGGCTAGAGAGGGAGCTCTCGCAAGGCGTCCCCAACGCCGATCGCTATCAAAAGGTGGTGGACTTGTGGCGGGACGCGCTGACGCTGGCGCAACAATGCCAGCCTGAATCGGTCGAAAGCATCCAGCAGAGTTTGCAAGCAACGGAGGATCGTCTGGAGCGATGGCGGCGGGCCGAGCCTTTGATGCAACGCGGGGAGGAAGCGGAAAAGCGAGGCGCGTGGGACGAGGCGGCATCGTTATGGGAAGAGGCGATTGGAATCCTAGGAGACCTGGCGCTCCCGGCCCATCATGAACGCCTGCGTATGGCCCAACAACGAGCGATGCAAGTGACCCAAGTGCTGAACGAGACGGGTACGCTGCTGCGGGCGGCGCAGGCCGAATACCAACGGTTAGGTGACCAGATGATCGGAGCGGGCGATTGGGCCGGGCTGAAAGAAAAACTCATGGACATGGAGCGCCGTCTGGAGAAGGAAGCTCAGACATTGGAAACCATACCCTCATCCTGGCGCGAAGTCATGGACGCCTTGACCGCGCTGCGCAAACGAGTGGAGGCGATCCACCAGGCGCAACAGGACGCGTTGCGAGGCCGGAGCGAGGATATCGTCACGGCCCTGGCCCAGCTCCAGGCGTTGGCCCAGCAGGCTCCAAATGATCCCGTTCCCGCGAAGTTGCTCGATTCCCTGCGTACGAGCTCGGCGGCATGGATGCGGGAGGAAGCCCAACGGCTGTTGGAAGACGCGGAAGCGTTCATTGTGGAAGGCGCACTCAGCGATGCCGAGGATCGCTTGATCGAAGTGCAGAAACTGGGCGTTGCAGACCCCGAAATGCAACGGGCGATCCGTCGATTGGAACGCAGGATTCGCGTCTGGCGCACTTACGATGAAAAAGTCACCGACGGTATGATCAAGGAAAGCGAAAACAGCTACACTCCTGCCAGAGATGCATTTGCCGCAGCATTGAAACAGCTCATTTCCCCTCACAGCGGCCTTGCGGATGATATCCGCACGCTACTCTCCCAGCTTTTGCGTTTTGATCCGACGGAGATGCACGAGGAGGCGCCGCGCCAGGTTTACATCGAACTTCAGGAGGTTTTGCAAAATTCCCCCTGGCAAATGCGGGTGTTCGACACATTGCAGCGTTGGTTTAGCCTTTCAGAACGATATGCTCTTGGCTTCCTGGTTTCTTCGCTGATGGAAATGCAGAAGTACATGGAGGCTTATGGCCTGGCGCAAGAGGCTTTTAGTAAGTTCCCCGATGATCCAGAGACTCAGGACAATATGGTGAGAGCTCGGGAAACCCTGGTGCAGCAAATGACAAGCTCGACGCGAAAGCGCGTCGGTGAAGCCAAGAAATACCTCGAGGATGGGTTGATTGAAAAGAGCTTGAAAGTGTTGACTGAATTGGATGAAGGGTTCGTTCAACCTGTTCAACAGCAGTTTCCCGAAGTCATCGAGAACGAGGATGAAATCCAAGGCTATTTACGCGAGGCCGTTTACCTGCGAGAGGAATTGACGCGTCTGCAAAAGAAAGCGGAGCGGTTATCCACCATTCCGCAGGAGGCTCGCGAGGCCTTAATACAAAAAGACTATCAAAGAGTGAGGGAACTTCTTCTGCGAGCCGAGCAGGAGGACCCCGAGAGGGAGCTGAAGGTCCTGTGGAAGGATCTGGAGGGAGTCCGATCCCAGCTTCGACGATTCGAGCAGGGCGCCCTGCGAGAACAAGCGGGGGAAATCTTAGGGCGGCTCGAAATCCTGGAAAGCGCCAGCAATGATCTCGACGAGATCAAGAAAGCAAGCGCTGAGTTGGATGGGTTCTGGGATATGCTGGTGGAGCAGCTTCGAGAGAGAGAAGAAGAGGAGACCGAAAAACGTATCCGCCGCGTCTTGGGCGGTGAACGTTTCCGTCGATTGAGGGAACTGCGGGAGAGCCTGTCACAACGGGCTCAAGAGATCGCGACACTGCAGGGTTTTCGCTCTCGCGTCGAGCAAGCGAAGAGCGATGAGGAAAAGCTGGAATGGCTGAATGAGCTCGTTCGGGTCACGCGTGGGAGCGAACGCGCCGAATACGAACGTCAGTTGAGGGCGTTGCAAGACCAGATAAACAAGCAAAAAAACAGGGAAGCCGCCTGGCAGAGGGCCATGGCCGCGTTGGCAAACGAAGCCTTCGATGAGGCGCTGGAACATTTCCAGAATGCGCAAGCATGGGGAGAATCCCCTAGTCGGATCGCCCCTTATCGATGTGCGACCCAATCTGGTGTGGAATTGAAACAATATGAAACTTCCTGGGAAAAGCAAGATGTGAATCTCTCCAAACTTGAGGAGGATCTGGCTTACCTCATCGAGGAGGTGCAACGATGCATGCCCTGTCCTGAGGAAACGCCCGATTGCCTGGCACCGGAGCCTCATCCTGCGCAAAGGGTTCTACAGAAAGCGCAACGATTGCAAAAACGTGTGCAGAAAGCTCTGGACAAGAAACAACAGGTGGCTAACATTTCTCGGGAGGTGAAGAAGGCCCTGGCGCAAAATGATTTCGAGACAGCGGAAGAGCGCCTGAAGGCGTTGATTGACCAAGCGCCCGGGGATCCTAACATTGCGACGTTGCAAGACCGAATCGAGAAACGACGTCAGGCCAAGGCGCTGGTGGAAAAAGCGGAAAGGTTTCGTAAGAAAGGATGGTACCTGCGAGCGATTACTGCGGTGCAACAGGCCTTGAAATTCGATCCCGACCATGCCGAAGCTTCGATGCTACTCGAACAACTCCAGGACGAAAAAGACGCAGGCGAAGCCCTGGCTCGAGTGAAGAGTCTGGCCCGGGGAGAGCAGTTCGATGAAGCGCGAGCAGAGTTGGAAAAAGCGCTGAAATTGTATCCCAATCATCCCGACCTGGAACCGACGCAAAGGCTTCTCAAGGAATTGGAAGAAGGGTATTGGGAACGTCGGGAGCGATCCGTTTTGGAGGCCAAAAGCAAAGATCGATATGAGGAAGCTTGGAACGGATACAAGCGCCTTCTGGCTTTGGCAAAGAATGCTCCAGTTGAAGGAGACTTCCGCACCAGGCTGGTGGATGTGGCCGAGTCCTGGGCGCGAGAGGCGCTCCAAAAGATCGAGCAGGCCCTGGCCGCGGGCGAATTGGATGAGGCCCTCCTTCAGCAGGTGGATCGTCTCCTCTCTCTGGATCCTCCCCTTGCGAAATCCTGGATCGGACAATTGAAGCAAGCCAGGCAGGAGCTGATAGAGCAAAGATATCGTGTGCGTCTGGAAGAAGGAAAGCAAGCGTTGGCGGAAGGGGATATCGAGCGCGCTGAAGCCATTGGCTCGGAGTTGGAAGGAGTGAGCGATCATGTCGATGACTTTCGTTTGCTTGTCGATGTGGATGGTTTCATTACGGCCGTGGAGGAACAAAAGAAGGCTATCCAACAACAACGCTATCAACTTTTGCTGAACGAGGCCCGAACGCTTCTGGCGCAAGCCAAGACAGAGGAGGACCTGCAACAAGCGCTGGAACGCGTGCAGGCGTTGCGCGTGTTAGTCGAACAACCGGAGCGCGATCGTGACATCACCGCATTGCAGGAAGAGATTGAACAGGAAATCCAACGGCTGGAAAATGGTCGACGGGCGCTGCGCCGGGCGCGGCGACGCCTGAAGGATGGTTTATACGATCGCTCGTACCAAGAATTATCGGAGGTGGACGTCTCGCCTCTGTTGGAAGGGGAAATCCGTTTCTGGCGGAAGATCGCCGGGCAATTGGCTGATGCATTTCGTCATGAAGAGGAGGCGCCTCAACGAGCGCTGAATAGCTATCTGGAGGTCGCATCGCAGGCGCCTGAACTTGAAGGCAGTTTGCATGATCGCATTCGCGACTGTCGTGAACGATTATTCCGTCAAAACATGGAAGAAGCCACTCGGCTGCTGGCCTGGCCCCATTCTCGCCCCCAACAGGCGCAGGCATTGCTGGATGCCATTGAGCAGGAGGGTTGGGTTGAAACGGAATGGGAACGAGAGGAGATGGCGCAGCAACGGCATCGGGCGCAGAGTTTGGCGTTGCTGATGCAAGCCGTGCAGCATTTACAGGATGGAAAGGATGAGGAAACCGCCTTGTCTCAGTTGACTACGGCCGCCTCGCTAAGTCAGGACCCAAAGATTCACGATCTGTGCACGGGCTGGCGCGCCGTAGCAAAGGCTATGCAAGCTCTCCAAGCAGATAATCTATCCGCCGCCACCCTGGCGCTGCGCGATCTGCCCCCGGAAGTCGCCGAGGACCCCTTTGTACAACAGGTGCAACAAACTTTGGAAGCGCGTCAAGCCCTGATTGAGCAACTCAATACTTGTGAGGCGCAAGTCGCGCGGGCTTTGGCCCAGCGTCCCGAGCCCGATTGGGAAGACGCGGTTGGAGCGGCCAACGGGGCCTGGGAGCTGAGTGTGCCGCCTCATCCTCGGGCCCAAGCCCTGGTGGACCAAATCGCCCAAGCCATTGAAGAGGCTGCGCTTTCGTTGGAGGAACGGGCGGATTATCGCGGGTTATCATCGCTCTGGCGCATTTGGCAAAAATTGCCGATGCAATCGGAGCGCATTGGGGAATTGCAACAGACTATCCTCCAACGTTATCAAACGCGGTGGCAGGAGCGCCTCTCACAAATCGAGCGCGCCATCCAACAAAATCGATTGCAGGAGGCCCTGGCGCTTTTGGATGCTGCGTCTCTTTGGTTGCTGCCAGAAGATGCAACCTGGGCGCCCGAAGAGATGGTGCGACGCTATCGGCAAGCATGGGAGCGATTGCAAGGCCAACGGTTGGCAAAAGAGAAGACATTGCAAACCGTTGATGAGATGATTACCCAGGCTAGGAACGCCATGTTGGAGGAAGAGTACGAATGGGCCGTGGAAACGATCTTGAACGCTCGGCAGATGGCTCCTGAATACGAAAACGTGCGTACATTGATCACGGAATTGCGAGAGCGGTTGCTGGATCAGATACAGACGAAAAGACGTTCAGGCGCTTTGGATGAAGCGTTGTCTCTGTGTCGCGTCGCTATGAATCTTGATGACGAGGATCGATTCCAGCGTTTGAGTCGTGAGATTCAACAGGAACAGACTCAGATTGTTCGCGAGGCTGCTCGCGAAGCACAGGCCGCGTTGAGCATCTTCGACCTTGCCGAGGCTGAACGTCAGATCCAACGGGGGAGTCAAGCTGATCCCAAAGAGCCCCGACTCCATCAATTGGCGATGAAGTTGCAGGAGGCGGAAAAGATTGTCTCCCCGCTGCAGGAGGCGATGAAGCGAGGATGGCGTCATTTACAAGATCGTGCGTTTCAGGAGGCGCGAGCCGCTTTTCGTGATGCCTCCCACATATCGCCGCAATTCTCGGAGCCGCTGCTATGGGAGGCGTATGTCGATAACTTGCAAAAGGGGCTACATGCTGTGGAGGAAGAGCGATTCGAAGCGGCAGGACAAAGTTTTACCGAAGCAGCGCGGCTGCTGCGGCTAGAGCGGAACGAAAAGCTTTCTCCGCTGTGGGGGGACCGTCTGGAGCGAGAACGTCGAAATGGTGTGTATTATGCACAGCGTTTGGCGCAAGAGATGATGGACATTGCCCGACAAGAGCAGGAAGTCGAAGCATTGGAACACAAACGGGCGTGGGATGAAGCGACCCGTGTTTTGGATGCGCTGCTCGCCCGATTGAATCGCTTCCCCAACCTGGTGGCTTCTATCATGGAGGCGCCAGCAGACTTCGATTCCTTTGAGGACTTGCCATCGAACCCGCGCCCTGCACCCACGCCATCCCCGATGACATCCTCCAGGCCCCCCACTCCCCCACCGGATACTCCCCCTCGACCTCCGCGTCAGCCCTCATCTCGATCCAAGGCTCCTGTCGGGCCGCCAATCTTCGATTCAGAAAACGCATCTGAACAGAAAGACGCAGACGCGGAACCGCCCTTTGCTAATGAACCGGTGGATGCAAATGTCCGGGGCGGTGGCAAGGAAAAATCCACTTCTCCATTCTCAACCTCAGAGACACAGGCGTCCCACTCCACGCCTGATATAAAATGGCGTGGCCTCGAAACATCGCAATCCTCTAGGGCCTCCGACGAGTCCGAGATTGCAACAGAGGAGATGGATGAGTTGTCTGTCGCTTCCGAAAAGGAATCTGATCCAGCGCCAGAATACGAAAAAGAGGACAAAAGCGTCGAGGTATCTATTCCCCCGGGATGGACATTCATTTCCCCTTCAACTTACGATGATGAGGAGGAGCAAAACCAATGACCCCTGTTGATTCTAATAAACGATCTTCACTGGAGAAACGTAGACGCATCAATCAGAAGTTATCCGAAGGCCAACAGGCGCTTGAACAAGGCGACCTTGCCATGGCCGAACGCCATTTTCGCACCCTGTTGGAAGAGCTGGACCCTGGTAATGAAGAGGCTCGCAAGGGCCTCATCGAGGTCTATCGTCAGGGCGGCGCATCGGCGCAGGAAGCCGGGGATCTACAACGCGCGCGGGATTACTACCAGCAATGGCTGAACGTCGATCCCGCCGGCACCGAAGCGCACATTCACTTGAAGAAGGTGGAACGGGCCATCGAACGTCATGCCACGAAACGACGCGCGCTGATCCTTTTCGGTGTGATCGCAGGGGTCATGGCGGTTCTTTTTTTGGCGAGTTGGATTCAAGGATTTATCGCCTGGCCGCAATCGGTGTGTCATAGCGCCGAATTTATGTGCACCCCCACCCCGACGCCTACTTTCACCTTGACGCCCACGGCGACAGCCACAGCCACGCCTACGCCGACGGCGACATTTACGCCCACCTTTACGCCCACGCATACGCCCACCGCCACGCCTACCCCCACGGCAACCCCTACTGCCACACCAACCCTCACCCCCACACCCCAACAGCATCTTTCCCAGGTGTTATATAACACGCTCGTCTCAGTTTACGCCCATCCCACCGGAGAGCAACGGGCCACGCTCGGCACCATCCGTTCGGGCACGCAAGTCTATGTTTGCGCGGCCGCGGGGGATCGTTATCTGGTTGCACTCGGCCCATGCCATGCCAGTAAGCCCATCGGTTGGATGAAGAAAAAGCATCTAAGCCCTCCAATCCCGCCCTTGCCGCCAGACTGGATCACGCCACTACCCCCCACATTCACGCCATCCCCTACGCCGACGGGGTGAATGTTGTGACATATGATTTTCTCGAAGCAACAAGTGTTAGAAATCCCTACGAAAGGCAATATACATGATAAGTGAGTGCGTCCTGCAACTAGCTTTTCGCAAAAATCACCTTGGAAAGGAGCGAACATTCAATGGCATCCCCTCTTTATGCGATTCTTTCGGATATCCATGGCAATTACGAGGCGCTGAAAGCAGTGTCTCGGGATGCTAGACGCATAGCGCGCCAGGGACGATTCCGTTCTCTGGTCTTCATAAGTTTGGGAGATGTGGTGGATTATGGCCCGCAGCCCAATGAGTGTATGAATTGGCTGGCCCGGGCGAAGCCCATCGTGACATTGCAAGGCAATCATGATGCAGAGGCTACGGCGTCTCTCTATCGTCCCCCGACTCGCGTGGGTGCCGAATGGTGGCCCATTACATTCTGGACGCGATATACTCTCAAGCCCATGTATCGCGATCGCCTGGCGTCCTGGCCTGGTGTGGCGCCGGGCGTGAATCATGGCGCGGGCCTGGAACGGTTTTTGTTCTTTCATAGCGATCCATGGGATCAGGATAGCATTATCCAGAGCCCAGGTGAGGCGCAACGGGTTCTGGAGGAGCTCAGGCGTCGCCGATTTCGCTACGCTTGTTTCGGGCACACTCATTTTCAAATGCTTTATATCGGACAAGGAAGGAATAGAACGCCCCGCGATGTCTATGCGGTTTCGGAGCGCACCCCCATGTCGGAATCGGCATGGCCCGTCAATCGTTGGCATCATCTTCCCTCTACCGCGACGTTATTGAATCCGGGTAGCGTGGGGCAGCCACGCGCCCACGCCAAACAACCTGGTGGCGATTCCCGGGCATCCTATCTGTTGCTCTATTTCGATTCTAGCGATGGATTCCTCTTTCAATGGCGTCGCGTGCCATACAACGTCGAAGCGACTGTACGGGAATTATGCGCCTTGCGTCTGCCATCCATGCCCGACACAGGACAGACGCAAGGCAAAGATGTCCATCATGGTCGCGAGCATCAAGCATCCTCGTTTATGACGAAATTTGACCCCAGGCGAATGGCCGAGGCCTTGCCTCAGGTCACGCGCCATTTGGCTCGTGTGTTGTTGCAGCGTGGAGGAGATGGGTGTTCGGTTTGAGGAAACGCGCGTGGCTGCGCGCATTCATAGCGTTTGGTTTTTTTGTCTTGCTAATGGGCTCCCTGAAATGGAGCACGGAGGTTGTCGCGCAGAGAAGCGGCCCTGCCAAGCAGGACATTATCCTTTTATTGGATAACAGTCGAAGTATGGGGGCGCCGCGTGAAAGCTTCGATGAACCAGATAGGCGACGGATTCGCATTGCCAGATTATTGGCTCGCTATCTCATGATCGTTGAGCCAGAAACGACCTCTTTAGGCGTGGCCGTGTTCGGGCCCCAAAGCACCCAGCGTGTCTCTCTCAAGCCCTTGAGTCAGTGGCAGGAAAGGGATATCTCCGCGATTCGACCTTTATCCTGTCATGAAAACGGATCGGAGATGGATCCATGTTATGGAACGCGCTATTCACGTGCGTTGTCATGGGCGCAAGATCAATTGCAAGATTGTCTTGAAATTCATCGGCAGCATCCCGACGAACGACGCTGCCGCATCATTATGGTCTCCGATAGCGATCTGGAGCGCAATAAGAAAGGAGACTCCGATTCACCCGAGGAGATTCATCAGGCCTTTCAAAGCGCCTCAGCCAGTGGGGTGGAAACCCTTATTTTATTCCTTGACGATTATCCCCAAACCGAGTGGCAACGATGGCGTGATGAAGGGTTGTTTGAATACGATCACAAGCTCGAACGATGGCCTCTGGATGCGTGGCTGGATCGCATCTTGCAATTCCTGGAACTTCGGCCATCCAGGGAGGAAATGACTGTTCTGGAACTCGATAACAGCCCCTATGAGATTGAGGTCAAGGAGCTGCCGCGCTTTTTGCAATGGTTGCAGGTGGATGTGGCGCCGGAGTATCCGCTAACGGTTACGTTCCCTGATGCGCCATTGCCATATCAATATGGTTATCGTTATCGCTGGACCCGTCCTGCCTTCTCCTCTCTATCAATGCAATTCGATGGACAGGGCTTCGCATATTACCGGGTTATTAGCGAACCAGCTCCTTTGCAGGTCTATCCCGTCCAAATTCCAAGCGAACCTACTGAAGATGAATCCATCCAGCTTCGCGTTTGGGTCAATGTATTCGGAGATGCCTTGACGGAGAAGGAAGGGGTCAGGGTCATTGCGCACGGAGATGTTATGACCGAGAGCCTGGCGTTGACTTCGATGCGGGACGGCAGTTGGAGGGGGGCATTGCCGCCCCTGCCGGCCGGGTCTCATACGCTGACTTTGAGCGTTGAAGTGGAAGAAAGCGGAAGCTGGCAGGTTCGGGCCTGCAAGCCCATCTCAATCCATGTTCATCCACTCGAGATGCTTCCTATTCTGGAGATTTCGCCCACGGTGGCGTTTACAGGCACCCCCATCACCTTCAAGGCCTGGCTGTTGGATGGACAGAAGTATCGACTGGTGAGCGGGAATGTCCCCATGACGGTGCATGTTGCTTCTCCGTATTTGAAAAACCAGGGCTTTTCTTTGCCTTTATCCCCCGAGGCGGACATGCCGGGTGTGTGGGGGGCGACCACGTCCATAGCGCCGCGGCTAAACGAAGATCCCTCGCCCGCCTACCCCCTTACACTTACGGCCACCCTGTTCATTTCGGGCGCTCGCGTGGCAACTAGCGGCGCTATCCCACTGAGGATTTGGGACTATCCCTCCCTCGATCTGTCTCATGAACGCCTCCCGGACGGCTCCGTGTTGGTCACGGTCACTGTGCAAGGACTCGTTTATCCACTGATTCCCACGTTGTATGTCAACGGCAAACCGGTTTCCGAAAGCTCTTTGCAAACTCAGCCGAAATCGAAAAGACTTCCGTATGTTTATACATGGCTTTTGAAAGACCTCACTGTGTCTCCCATTCAAGACTCCTATCTTTGGGCAAAAATCCGATTGCCCGTAGACAGTCTAGGCAATCCCACCATTGAAAGCCTGAAAGATTATTTGGAACCCGAGCAAGGTAGAGTGCCATGGCCGAAATTCAGACTGACGTTGCTTGTGGTCGTCGTTCTAACGATTATAGCTTTGGGTATGATTGGTTGGTACATTTTCTTGGGCGGCCCTAAGAAAAGAGAAGAAAAGCGCCAAAGGCAGATTGATAATGAATTGGCAAAAATAAATAAGGAAAATCCCGAAACCTTGCCACATTTTCTGTCCGTTTACAGCGGAGGAGACGAGTATGCCAGATTGAAACTGGCAGAAAAAGTCGCTAGTGAACTTGAGAACAAGAATAGGAAACCAGATGAATGGATGATAGATGAAACTTATTGGCATAAATACTTATTGAATTTTGCACGGAATGGTAACGAACTGGCTTTAGAATCGCTTGTAGTGGGATGGCATAAATACTTTTCGGAGCAAGAGACTGCTACCGATAGAGAAATTACTACCGATGTAAAGATATTATATAGAAAGGAATTTTATCCAGTGTGGAGCCGATATCCTGAAGCGGCTTACCGCCCATTCGCAGGGGGAAATACCGAGGACGACTGGACCTCTATCATTGAGGGCGTTTACTGTATTTGGAGCCAAATTAAAAGGAAATCAACTGAAAGATATGATAAGAAAAAGATGTTTGATAAATTGTGTGAATGTGTTCAAAAGATCAATAACAAAGAGGTGCAGGCATTTTACAATAATTTATTAGTTGCTGGCAAAGAGATACTGGGATCATCATCGTCAAATTGTGGAACCGAAGTATCCCAGTCCTCTGGTGATCAACAGGACTTCTTGGCATTCGATGATATTAAAAAAATGATTGAAAAAATAAAGCAAGAATTTGCGAATTGCTCGCCACCACCGAATGATCTGATGTCTAAAGCAAGCCCATGTATCAGGGATACGGTTAAAACTACTGATAAAATCATAGCTTATCCTCTTGAGAGGGATTTCTTTATGTTTATTGCTAGGCTCAAAACGCTCGAAACGGAGGAAGAATAATGATGAATACTACGTCAAGCCATCAGGTATATAAAATTTTGCCGCTTGTTCGAAATCAGAAAATTGTCATTCCTAAGCCAAAACTTGCTCTTGTCGAAAACAGGAATAGGAATATTCTCATCACCAGGTTCGTTTCCTATACTAAAAACACTTACATTACAGTCCGGCTTCTATCACTCACTCAAGAAGCTGAAATTCTTTGTCGGGACCTGGAATCTGGCAACAACGTTACCATTCAACTGCAAGTCATCCCTCCGGAAAAGGTGTTGCAGGTTTTCCCGGGTGAGACGGATGAAGTTGAATTCCCGATCAAATTCAAAATGCCAAAATATGGCAACAGTATTGAACTTGACGAGCTCATATGTGACCACATTGTGAATCGTGTAAATCCTGTCATATGGCTATCTGGTGCGCCAGGATGTGGAAAGTCAGTTCTTGCGGGCAGAATCATTGAACGTCTGAATTCGGGAGAATTCAATACAGTATCCGATTATTATAAAGAAGTCTATGCCATAAAGTTGTCGGTACATGATTACATTGCCAGTAGTGCCCATCACCTAAAAAAGAAGATAGCCAGTAAGATTGATGATGAATATAGGAAATTCAAAGAAAAGAGCAAATGCACAGATAATGGAGAATGTGGATTTGTTGTTATTTTTGATGAAATCGATTTTGTGATTAATGTAGATAAAATATTGGTGATATTTGAAGTTGCAATGGAAAGGTTGACATCAGCGTCGGCAGCAAAGATAAGTGCAGTAGTCTTCGTTGACATCTTTCCATTCGGTATCAGAGAGGAAAGATTAGGGGATACCATGAAAATAATAGCAAATAATGTTCATGAGTTTGTTGTTCCAGATAGTCTATCTAACAACCAGTTCAATTCTGTCTTAGACGAGTTTCCATTAGAAGAGAGAGTGAAAGAAGATATAAGAAACAGAGTAACAATGACGTGTAGGGGACATCCATTATTATCAATGGATTTGTTGAGAAGGGTGCTTGTTGACTCGTATCATGGCTATGAAATCAATTTTGATAATTATATAGACAATATGGAAATAGCAGTAAACTATCTTCTTAAAGAGAAGACAATTAGGAAGGCGTATGCATCATCCCCGCGACCTACTCAGGAGCACATAGAACTCCTTCGTCGAATTGCAAGGAGAAATTGGTGTACGAGTGACCTTAATGATAGTGTAATTAGATTGTTTAAATCCCTCGATGTTATTGAAGAATGTGCACAACACGACGGTTTCAGAATTAAATCCCCTATAATAAAGCGATTCCTTAAGAATAACAGGACAACATATTAAATTGCTTAAGTTGTTATTGGGAAACAGATAATGACTATTCAAATCGTGTTATCTATCCACGGAATCGAACCTGAGCCTCAAGGAAAGTGGTGTAAGCCTCAGGGTGATTGGACAAATTGCCTGGGAAATGAATTTCGCGGCTATATCCGCGAACTTCCTTTGTTGAAGGCCCTTTGCAAATACGCGAAGAAAAGCAGCAGTACATTTTATATCGATTTGACGGATAAGGGCATTGATAGTTTCTTGGATGAAATTGACGATGACGATTTGCAATGCTTGAAAGAGGCCGGAAGAGGGACGATTCAGTTTGTTGTTCCTTTGAAAGCGTGGCTCCAAAAGTATGAGTATTACGAAGAGCGTTTAGGGGAGAAATTAAAGGTTGTATATCCGGATTGGAGACGGGCGCCTAACGCTTGGATCTGGAATGCCCTGGATGAGAAGCACCGGGAGTGCATCAAACAGCTTGTTCAAGGGAAAACGGGATGTGAAAATGCGTTCCCTATACTTACGAAGGGAGACAGGCCCCTGGTTCAAGTGATCGGAGGAAGACCTGGATGGTTTGCTGAACGTTTTCCTGAGTATATCAAAAAAGAACATATCCCCCCATCACCGTGGGAACTTGTGAGGGAGAAAAAATTTGATGCTCTGATCTCGCGAAGTATTCTCCGGTTGAAACAGTGGTACAATGACCATCAATTTGGTATTTTATTTACATTGTCGGTGATGGCAGCATGCGCTTCCTGGGGGGTCTCCAAATTTGAACAAGTTTTCTTCACAGGACTTCTTGCAATCACAAGCATCGCGTTGCTTTGGAAAAGCAGCTCTGTCATTCATTATCGTTCGGAAAAGCGTTCGGTATTGATCGCTCTAGGGGGTATTGTCTGGCTTTTCCTTTTTTTATTGAGCGTGTTGTTTGTCATCCATTTTTGGCTTTTTGCTCGGCAAACGACTGTCCCTATGATGTCGCCTCGTCTAACGTTAACCGTTTTTCATCCTTATTGGATTAGCGAAGGAGATGCATTTGTTGTCGAACTATACATCGCAACGCGGGATATGGATTGGATCGATAAAATCGAGCTCGAAGTGCGCGGACAAACCGCGAACCTGCAGATGGAAGATACCTGCAATTTGCATTTGAAACATGGTCAAGGTGCATGCCTCGTTCATGGTCGCATGTATGTTTCGAATCCTTCTTCGCACCCTACCCGTGCCGTTTTCTCGGTCAAAGTCGTACCGAAGCATAAGGACTACGACTATAAACCCATAGCAAAAGACATCGAAATGAGAGTTTATCCTTGGGCATTTGGATTTGACAGTTTTTCACCTTTCCGATGGCTGGATAGTCGGTTTAACTGGTTTCAATTTCCAAAATATCATTTGCGGGATAACTCTCGAGAATTCTTGCTATTGTTTATTCAGGTTTTCTTCGAATTTCTCTTTGTAAAAGTCGTATTCATGATTGGGGGGTTGTTCGTCGCCGAACAAACACATTCCTGAGCCCGCTTTTCGGCCTGAGATGATGCCAGCCCGACACGTTTCATTCCATGCCCCTGAACACAACTTTCATATCGTACGCCAGCGCGAATTTTAAATAGCCGATCAATTATTTCAGGAGGAAATCATGAACCGTAGCGTTTTCCAACCCTTGCTGTATGGGTTCACTGTCATCTTTATCCTTGCCCTGATCGGCGCATTCAGTTTCATCCATGTTGCTGGCGCGGCTGAAGCGAATACATTTCAGAAAGGCGATGTCTTCGCAGCCGTGGGCGATGGCAAAGTACGCCATTTCCGGCCCGATGGAACGATTGTCGCTACTTACGATACCGGCGTTCCTGGAGGGGAAGATGCGGGCATGGCATTCGATGAAGCCGATCACCTTTATTTAGCTCACTTTGACGCGAATCAGGTTTTCAAATTCGATACATCAGGTGCGCTGGTTGGGCCATTCGGGGAGGAATTTGACGCTCATCCAGAGTCGATAGTCATCGATGATGCGGGCAATGTCTATGTGGGCCATGCCGATGGGGATGGCGATGTACTCATGTTCGATCGCACCGGTAAGCTGCTTAAGCGTTTCGATCTGGAAACTGAATGGCGGGGAACCGATTGGATCGATTTGGCCGCGGATCAAAAGACCCTTTTTTACACTTCCGAAGGCCACCATGTCAAGCGATTCGATATCACCAGTGAAAAACAATTGTCAGATTTTAATGAGGACTCTTTGCCCGGTAGCACCGCGTACGCGTTACGCATTCTTCCCAATGGCGAAGTCATCGTAGCCGATACTGAGGTCATCGTGCGGTTGAGTAAAAAAGGCAAACTCGTGAAGCAATATGACGCCCCGGAGGAAGATGAGTGGTTTGCTGTGAATCTAGATCCCGATGGAAAGACTTTCTGGAGCGGCAATCTCGGGACAGGGCAAGTGTATCAGTTTGATATCCAAAGCGGAGAGGTGATTCATTCCTGGAATGCGAATGCAATATCGAGTTTAGGCGGATTGGCCGTATTTGGCGAGATTCGCGTGGCTCAATCTTTTACGGCAACCACGCCGCGCATCCCCCACTGGTTGCCCTGGCTGGTCTTGTTCCTGCCTTTGCCCTTTATAGCAGTATGGCTTTGGCATCGGAGGCAAAAGCCTACTCAACGAAGTTCAGTCCGGCCGGTTCCACCAACGAGTCCTAAGCCGCCACCTGAATTTAAGCGTCCTCAACCGCCCAAACGCCCTTCCCCCACTGGGAAAAAAATCACTCATGGCCGAAAGTAAAGTCATCCCATACAAGAAGCTTTGGAGTTAGCATCATGTTCTCCTTTGACCCCTTTCACTCCTCGAACTCTGGGATCGGCTTCGTTCTCTGCGAGTGGACATAAAAAAGCGCAGAGATTATCTTGAAAGCTGTTATGAAGCAAGTAACCGCATGTCGCAATTGTGGTTGCAGGAGGCCGAAAAACAACTGAATACGCTTGATGGATATATCCCTCAACGATTTCAATACCAAACCAAGGATGCCGTGGATTTACGGACAGCGTTGGGGGAGACCCATCGGATTGTTGTGCTTGGCCGCCCCTATATTGAAAGGGGGAAGCTGGAACACTATGGACAAAGAAATCAAAAAAGGAATTAAGTTTATCCCAATCAAATCATGTTTCAGTGCAACCCGAAGAAATTGGCTTTCGAATTCTCCAAGTTGGAGTTGAGGAGGATATGGCATGAATTCATGGTGGCCTATGTTCTCGCTCTTCTTTGCTGCAGTTCTTCTTGCCCTTCTTTTTCTCGCCTCCTGGCTGACAGCGGACCCGGGCGCGCACGTTCCCCCCTGGCTGCAAAGCATCCTGGGCGGGGCCGACGCGGCTAGCGGCAATGTGGTCACCGACGTCCTGGGAGGATTGATGGACCGGTTCGGCGGTGGCAATGGCGGCGGAGGCGGTTTGCTCTTCAATCTGAAAAGTCTCGACGCCTTGCGTAGCATGGTGAGTGTGCTTCAGAATGAAGGTAGGTTTACGGCTTGGAGCCTGATTCATCAGCCCTTTGTTTCTATCTGGATTAAAATGAGCCTGATCCTTGTAGCGGCAACTGGCATTGCCACCCTTGTTGGCAGCGGCCTTGCCCTTCTTGGCAGCAACGAATTGGCTCAGGTTACGGGGTGGCTGGGTGCCACCATAGGGGTTCTGGCAACGGCGCTTCAGGTGATTACCATGCCAGCGCTGCTGCGTCTGGGCGATCCCAATGATATCGGCATGGCCATTATCACTGCGGTGTTTAACGTGCATTTGGGCTATGGTTTCTGGGCTGGCCTGCTTTTGGTCATCTCCTTGACAATCCTCAATCTTCTTTTGGCCCTCTCGCCACCGGCAATCCGTTCCCATCATCAACCTCGTTCGCGCCCCATTCGCCATTACCGTTAGCACAAATCTCATGCCCGCCGCCCCAACCCCTCCCCCCAAAAAACTTAATCCTCTCGCCCTGCCGCCCTACACCGCGGTCTTCTTCGCGCTTATCGCCCTGGTCATCCTGGGCGCAGCCTTCGCCAGTTTCCTGCCCTATTCGCAAATTGGGTGGCCCCTCATCGTCCTGCCTCTCACCCTGCTGCCCCTGCGCGATTTCCTGCACGGGCCCGACCGCGAAAAATCCTCCCAACACTTCCGCCTGCCCACGCCCGCCGAAGCCCCCCTCCAACAGGCCGTGAATGAGCTCAGCCAGCAGGCGGGCATCCATCCGCCCCAGGTGCTCATCAATGAAGACGGTTCCTCCCTCTACGCGTTCGGCACATTTCGTCGTCATTTCATCAGCGTGGGCGCCAATATGGCCGAAATTCTGGCGGAGGAACTGCAAGATAAGGACTTGCAAACACAGAAAACCGCCCGCGCTCTCCTCGCCCATGAGATCGCCCATTTCGCCAATGGTGACATGCAGCGCGCCGCCCTGGCCCGCAGTATGCTCAAGATGACCCTTCTGACCGCATTGGTCAGCATCTGGGCCGCCATCGGCTTTGTCTCTGTGTTAGTGCAAATTGGACCCGAGATCACCAGTCCCGGCTTCTGGGATGCGGCCGCGGCCACCACAGGCATCCCCGGTCTGAGCCTGGCGTGGATGCCCGAAACAATGAGAGCGCAAAATCCGCATCTCTTTGACCTGTTGGCCAACCCTGCAAAAGCAGGGGATTATTGGAGGTTCGCCATCTTTTATCTGGCCAATATCTTCATCCCCTTCCTCATGGCTGTACCCATCCTCTATCTCTTCTTCTGGCGCAAACTTATGCGCGTTCGAGAATACTACGCGGACCTGCGCGCCGCATCCTGGCTAAGAGACAGCCAATACGTCATCCAGGCCATGACATTGCACCGCGCGTTGACGGACGTAAGGCCCCAACCAAAATCCCAAGGCCCTCTCCTCCCCCAGCGTCTCCTAGCCTTTTCATGGCCCGCCTCCGCAGGCATGCTGGCCTATCATCCCTCCCCAGAAGATCGGAAAAAAGCCCTGCGTTCCCCTCTACATCTCTTTGGCTCGCCCTGGCGCCTTGCCTTCTGGACGGGCGTGGCCGTGCTGCTCCTAGAGATCATTCTTCGCAGCAGTCTGACTCTCATCTATGTCGCTCAACCCGCCCCCTATTTGCCCCTGCTCACCGCCACCGCGGTCTTCGGCGTCTGGCTGCTGCCGCGTATCCTCGCCGGCGAATCGTTCAGGTCCCTGCTGAAGACCGGCTTTCAGATGGCCCTCCTCTTCATGTTGGTCAAACTCAGCATCAACTTCCTGGACGCCCTCTTCCTGGGGCTAGCCGCGGGGACCGGTCGTCTGGGGGCCTTGGGACACCTGGTAGATGCCTATCTCCGTTCCATGCTGGGGGGTGCTGGCGCCGAATCCGGCCCGATTTTCGGAGGCGAATTCGGTTGGGCGCAGATAGTCGACTGGCAGATCTTCCGCCCCATCGCCTACTACCTTTTCTTCGGCATTCCTCTGCTTACGGGCGTCCTGGCGGCTCTCATCAAGCTCATGCAAAGGGCGTTGACCTGGTATCGAGTCGAAAGAAAGATGATTACCGTCTTCTGGAGCGTCTTACTAGTTCTAATGGGCGTGCAGATCCTGCTGGCCTATCCTCTGGCCAACATCCTCTTCTTCCCCATGATCTACGAATGGACGTGGGAAACAACCCTTCGTTTAGCCCTGGGGCTCCTCCTCGCGCTCATCGGCGCCCTTTGGTTTCGACAAAAACATGGTCAGCACGCCCACCGATGCCCCAAATGCGGCGAATTCATCCCGGACGATTTCAAACTCGGGCAAACCTGTCCCCATTGTCACTATCCCCTCCATTCTTGGCTCATCGCGACCTACCTATGAAACGCCTCGCATCTCTTCCCAAAGCGCGCCTGGCCCTATGGGGTCTCTTTCTTGGCGGCAACGTCCTTCTCTTTCTTTTGCGCCTGGATTCCACCTTGATGGCGGTGTTGGCGATCCTGCTCTTGCTGCTATTGCTCCTCCTCGAAGGGACGCTGCTGGTCCTTCATCGTCACTTTGTGGCGCAATGGCGGGCCATCCTGCTTTTCATCATTCTGTACGCCCAGGCCCGATGGGGCGCCGTCCAAGCGCATGCGGCGGACGCGACTTTCTGGACCTCTCTGGCCCTGGCCGTGGCCCTGTACGTCATGTTCGCGCTGTGGGGAGCGATCATCGCTTTGGCCATCGCCCGTGACGTGAGCGTGGCCTATCTGGCCATTTTCATGCTGGTCGCGCCCATACTGATGCGGGCGGCATTGATCCAATCAGGCGACGTGCTGGGCCTATTGCAAGCGAATTCCTCTCATAGAGCTTTCCCCGCCTTCTCCTGGACGGAACCCTTTGTCCTCGCGTTCTCCTGTTTCCCCACCTTGGGGATCATCACCTTTCTACCCCATTTCCTTTTACTTCTCTATCACGAATGGCAACGCTCTCCCCTTATCAAGGAGTCGAATGGATGGATATCGAACAACAGCTCATAGCCGAGTTGCAAAACAAAGACTGGCGGTTGGTCGGGCCGAACCAAGACCCGCTGGCCTGGCGCTCGTTTGTCCAGGCTGTAGCGGACTGCATCGCACGCTCAGGGAATACCGATAGGCTCCGTTACTGTGTGACCGTGGCCTACAGCCCTGTGCTTTTCGAGGCAGCCTATGACAAATCGAATTACCGACGCCGCGAACGCGCCTTTACTGAACTCTTTGAATGGATCCATGTACGATTGATAAGCCACTATCGGGTTCCTGCGAACTCGGCGCGCGAGTGGGCCAATGAGATACTCATTGTCATCAATAACCAATTGGAACGGGTAGACAGACCTCAGGGCTTCCTCCCTTATGTGATTAGGATTGTGCAAAATAAGGTCTACGAATACCGACGACAGCAAAGGCAGTTGCAGCGAGAAGGCCTTCTGCCTGGAGGTGAAGTAAGTGTGGAGGAAGGAGAGAAAAGCATAGAATCCTTCCCCGATGAAACAAATATCTTCAAACGGGTTGAATGGGAAGAAGATGAGGCCGAACTACTGAGAAACATCTGTGAATGTATGCCCAAAAGAGCCGTTCGCCAAATCGCCATCATTTGTGCCCTGGTGTGTAAAGGAATGACCTACCATGAAATCGCCCAAGAATGGGAGACCACAGAAGGTGCGCTCTACACCCTTTGGCATCGCGCCAAACACAATCTTCTAACCCATTGCCGCGGCCTGATCAAGGAAATTTTGGAGCGCCACCGGCGCTCAACATTGTTGGAGGATGGAGGATAGACCATGAGATGGATCGAGTCATTACTGGATGAGTGGATCATGGAAGTGTATGGCGCGGGCCGAGCGCCACAGAACTTCATCACCTATCTTGTAGTGTGGATTCCCGCATATCGGCGACGTGTTGCTATGATCTGGCGAACGTTGCAGGAACCCGATCTCACTTTACCCTCCATCCCCGCCCCCGATCTCTCCTTTCTTAACGATGCCCCGGAGGACTAATGAATAAGAAATCGGAAAAACCCAAGCGTCTCGAAGACATCCTCGCCAACCTTCCTGCCGACGATCCAGAACGGCGTTTGCTGGAGGCCCTTTTTGCCGATGAAAGCTTTTCCCACGAGGAAGCGCAAGCCATGCTGCCCGATTATGTGACTGACGAACTCCTCGGGCTTCCTGTGCGCGAACGCTACCCCCGCCTCCATCGCCATCTCCTCCATTGCCAGATCTGCGCCGACATGTACGCCAGCATGATGATCGACCTGACGCAGGCATTTCCTCAGCCGGCCGTCATGCCTCAGCCCGATCTCAGCTTTCTCCCTGAGACGCCCCCATCCCGTCTCCATGCCTTGCTGGGTGATGTGCGCAACACCACCAGGCAAGCGCTGAAGGCCATCGTGGCTGTAGAATGGCCCCAGCTTCAGGATGAGGTGGAGATGGTGTTGCGCGTGCTCTTCCGCCAAATAGACCAGTTCGGCGATGACTTCGTTCTCCAACCCCATGCGGCGCGGGCCATGGGCTTTGGCTCCGGCGAAGCGCTTCTGAGTCAACGAATGGCTCTGGCTCTCCACAAAACGCTTATGGCGCTTAAAGAGACCTACGAAGGACAGGAAGAAATCGATGCCGAGCGCCTGATGGCTGAAGCAAAAGCAGCTATTGAAGACGCCGCCCAAGATGCAGGCCTTTCGGGCGAAGAAAAAGATCGCTTTGTCAAGGCATATCTTGATTGGTTCGAGCACGAGATTGGGACATAATTCGTCCGATTGATTTCCAAAGTAACCCCACATAAGTGAAAGAAACGGTCCGGGAAATACATCTCTATTGTAAAGGTGTCTTTCCCAACCGCTTAATTTCAAAATGATGGCGATGAGCGCACATTGATCGCGATCGTGGCGTGCCATGTCGTTCCGCACCGATGGATGATGACCAATGATATCTTCCAACACTCCAAAACCCTTTGCAAAAACGCTTTTTTGGAAGGGATTCCTGATTCTTTTCCTGGCACTGCTTGTGAGCGCCTGCGGTGCTGTTGAGCAAGAGGTTACCATTCTGAAAAACGAAAAATGGCGGGCGGAAACCAGGCTTATCCTCGATGAGCAGACGTTGGTCATGGTCAATCTGGCCGACGTGGAGCAAAGATTGGAGGAAGCCCAGGCTCAGGCCGTAGCTTTAGGTGCGGATTTTCAATGGAAGAAACAGGTCAATGATGATGGCAGCGTGACCTATCTCATGAACATGTCCGGGACAGGTTACGATCTCCTGAATCAGATCGTGTTCGACGGGGCTGCAACGATACAGCAGGTGGATGAGGACGGTGCTACAGAACTTGCCTTCTTCCCTTCCTTCGACGTCAGTGATTATGCGCTGACCCTACATGTGGGCGAAGTGTTGGAGACCAATGGCACGATTTCGAACAAAGGGGACGTGTCTTGGAATGGGCGAGGGCAACAGGTGTACGTCGTGTTCAAACCGAAGTCGATGGATACACGCCTGATCTTTGGCATTGTCGCCGCCTTGCTGGCGTTGCTCCTTATCGGAGGAGGCATCCTCTTCCTTCGTTTTCGCTCTCCCTCTCGCGCCACCATGAGAACGCCCTATCCCCCGCGGCCTTCCTTTCCCGCTTCATCCGCCAAGCCAGGGAACGTCTTCGGAGCTACAAATTATTGTCATCGCTGCGGTGGGAAGTTGAATCCCAAAGGGAAATACTGCCCCCACTGCGGCGCGCCTATGACGTAAAACAATGGCCTACGGCTCTACAGCTCCGTTGGCAAATTACTGATTACTACATGATCACGTCACACATCGACTTGGCAATCCTCAATCCTAATCCTGCTCCTTTTTAAGTCAGTCTGATAACCCTCTCCGTTCGGCCCCAAGGAGTCATATCTCATGCCTACCCCATGCCCTCGTTGCGGAGCTGAGGACCCAGGTGGCGGCAAGTTTTGTATCCATTGTGGCCAACCTCTGGCTACCCCTACGACATCGGAGCCACCCACCTATACCAGCCCCCCCTTTGATCTGAGCCCTCCTCCCTTGCCGTACGACAATTCAGAGGAGGGGAGGACATCCCCGCCTGTGAGTTCGCACGAACCGAAGACGTATGCAGCCGCTTTTGCAAACGCCTCAGAGCTCTCCCCGCCGCCACCACTTCCATTCGATTATGCTGGCGTTTCAGCGGCCAGCATTTGGGGGCCTTTCGCGGGCATGGGCACACGCGGGAGGCATGTAGCCTGGCTGTTGGATAATCTCGGAGAAAAGGCGGAAGATCTACGCCAAGCGGTTACGCAACGGTTTCAAGAGCGACGGATCCCTGATGCCAGGGTGCAACCCGAAATCCTTGTCGCCAAAGGCCTGCTGGTCGAACAGCGCCCCTATTATCTCATCCAGCGCGGACGAATCACCATTGGATTGTACATCGCCCAATTTGGCAAAGATCTCTACATTTCCCAGGTCAGCTATTTCAAAGGGCCCGTCAGTGTGGCGCGCATCGTCATCGTGGCCCTCATGGTTCTTTTCGCGCTGTTTTATCCCATGATGTTTTCCGGTGCTGTCGATAATGTGAACGTGGGCTTGGGCGGCGTGTCAGGATTGGGCAATCTGGCGGGGATTCTTTGTTGTTTGGGACCGATCTATCTTGGCACATGGGTAGCCCTCCTTCTCATGGGCATCTATGCGCTGTATAAATTTGTTGCTGACAAGGATATCCTGGCCCCGCTGCGGGTGCAACCCAACGAATTCGACCAAGACGATCTCATCGCGCTGGAAAAAGCTGTGGAACAGACCGTACGAGAATCTCTGGACGTGGTGGGCATCGAACAAGAATTGATGCCGCCGGCCGAAGAATACGGGCTGCGTCAGCGAATCATCTAATTGCATAGAACATCTTTTGAAGAGGAAACTCATGTTTGGAAAGGAACGCATTCCCATTTTGGAATCGGAGATCGCCCAGGAAGCTGGCAAACTGCGTCAGGCCCGTCTGCGCGCGGCGGCCCTGGCCGCTTACGGCCTGCAACAGGCGAGGATGATTCCAGATTACTATGAACCCCAAATCGTCTCGGCCTACCAGCAACTGCGCACGGCGGTGGCCAAACTTCCCGCGGATTTTGTGGCCGGGTGGGATGAAACGTCTCGCTGGCGAGATTGGGAGCCTACGGAATTACACGAAGAATCCTGGCTGCGCATGGGTGACTTCGTCGAAAAACCACCCTCAAACCGCGTCCTGATTCCCGCATTTTTTCCGTTCATCTCGCAGAAAAGGATCGTAGTCATCCGAGCAGGGGGAGCGTTCGCGGAGATTGGCCTTTCGTTGTTGCAATCCCTGGTCATCCGCACCGCGCTGATGCTTCCACATCAGGCTCGGTATACCTTGCTGGATCCATCGGGAGCGGGACGGGCCTTTCCCATGCGCCGTTACCTCCCCAACGTCCGGGAAAATAGCGGGGATGTCTTCCGGGATCTGGAAGAAGTGGTGCGAGAGACCCAGCGCATCATCGAAACTTATCTCGATGCGTCGGTGACTTCCTTCGAACAAGTGCCCCAAAACATGCGGGTGAACGAAGTGTACAACCTGGTCTTCGCCGCCAACTTCCCCAAAGGCTTTGATCGACGAGCCATCGAAGCGATGTTGAAGATCGGGAACACCGGCCACGAGGCGGGCATTTATCTGTTCATTCATTACAATCCCGATTATGAATTGCCGCGAGATATGGATTTCAAGCAATTCGAAAGGCTCTATGTATTCCATGTGGAGGGAAGTCAGACCTCCGTATCCGACCGTTTGATGCTCCATGTAGATGCTGTTCCTTCGGCCGAACTACAACAGCAGGTCTTTCAGAAGCTTAAGGACAGCAAACCGCCTGAACGGATCATTCGATGGTATGAACTGGAGGGCGTCGAAACTTCGCCCGAAGCCTGGTGGCAGGAGGACGCCACGGAGTTCATCGAAACGCAGATCGGCGTGCATGGCTCCAGCGCGGCATTGAAACTCTGGTTTGGTGCGAAAGATGGCCGTCCCTGTGCTCATGGGGTGTTGGGCGCGATGACTGGCTCGGGCAAATCGAACCTCTATCATGTCATGATTGCTGGATTAACCACCCGTTACAGCCCCAAAGAACTGCGTCTCTATCTCATCGACGGCAAAGATGGCGTGGAATTTCAACCCTACCGCAATCTGCCCCATGCCGAGGTCGTCTCTCTGCGCTCCTCGCCTGAGCTCTCTCGCAGCGTCCTGGCCGAGCTCATCGCCGAAAAAGAGCGGCGCAACGACTTGTTCGCCGAAGCGGGCGCCAAGGACTTCACCGAATATCGCCTGAAAGGTCAGCCTTTGGGAAACCTCCCTCGCATCCTGTTGCTGGTCGATGAATACCAGGAATTGTTCGAAGGGGACCGGGATGGCGTCGCCTCCGAGATGTTGTTGCAATTGGCGGCTCAGGGGCGCAGCTCCGGCATTCATATGTTCCTGGGCTCGCAGCACTTTGGCGCGGCCAACATGATGCATCGACAGAAGATTTTCGGCAATTTCCACCTTCGCGCTGCCATGCAGATGAGCAGTGATGACATCACTGCGCTCACCGAATTCGGACGCGAAGGCAAGGCGATGATCGCGGCCACCTGCAACATGCCAGGCAAAATCGTCATCAATGACCGTAGCGGCGACGACAGCGCCAATGTGGCGGGCAAGGTTGCTTATCTCACCACAGAGGAGCGAGATGAGCTGATCCAAAAACTAACATTGAAAGCCGCAGAGAGCCAGACCGAACTCCCCTCCCGCATCGTTTTCGATGGGAAACGACAGCCGTCTATTCTCGAAAACCCCCAATTTCAGATCCTTCTCCATCTTCCCGACTGGCCCGCCCCCCAAGAGATGGTCCTTATTGCGCGCAAACCTCTGTGGCGCAACGGCTTCGCCATACCCGATTGGTTCGCGGGCGAGCATCCGTTCATCGTCTGGTTGGGGCAAGATTACTCCGTGCGAGGCCAGGCGCGCGCTATCATTCGACGCAACGTTTCAGAGAATCTCATGATCGTTGGCAACGCGCATGCCGAATGTTACGGCATGCAAGCAGGCATCTTGGCCAGTTTGGCGGCCAACGCTGCGCCCGAGCGAATCCATTTCCTCATCTTCGATGGGGGCATCCCGGAAACGCCCTGGGGCGAAACCCTGGAAAAGGTGGTGAAAGGGTTGTTGAAGCCGACATCGTTCCCTGTGACATTTAGCCGTGAACATGAAGATGTCGAAGAGATGTTGGGGACCTTGGAGCAAGAAATCGAACGCCGTAAAGCTTTGCCCTCCAAAGAGCAGATGCGCCAGCCCGATATCTTCTTCATAGGCTCTGAACTGAATCGCGTCGCCCAATTGCGCCAGCGCATGGGTGCTTATGGGATGGAGCCTTCACCTCTGGCAGAGAAATTCGCCAACATCTATGCCGAAGGTCCGCCATTGGGCGTTCACTGCGTTTTGAATTTCTCCAACGTGGCCACCATGGGCAGTGTGGTGGATCTGCGACGTGGTCTGATCCACTTCAGACATCGCGTTGCCACGCAAATGTCCGAAGATGCATCCCACACCTTCGTACGCAGCCGCGAAGCGGCTCGCCTGCAACAGGAAGGCCCCCTCCCCGTCAACGCTCTCTACTTCGATGTCGATGCAGATAGCACCCTCCGTTTCAAACCTTATTCCATCAAGTCGCAATCTGGCATGCCCACTTTCGACGAACAACTTCGTCATATCGCCGCCCGCTTATCCCATCGGAGGTCTTTTTCGTGAACGAACAATATGAACAGCTTATTCTCTTTCGCGAGCAACTGATCCGCTTCAACGAGGCTCTGAAGTCGTCCATGATCGATTTACAAAACAGTCATGACTATGTGGATCGTTGGTGGCGAGACGACATGCGCAAAGCCTATGATCACCAATGGGAGCCCCTGAAGGAGATGATGAACCGTTACATCAACCACGAAGGCCGAGCCTATGTAGAATTCCTCTCCATCAAGATCCACAAACTTGAACAGTATCTCCGTGAACGATAACCAGGAGTCGATGTCATGGCAACCACCGATACTCGCATTCTGCTCTCGGGGCTCCAGGCCTATCAAAAACATCTGGAGCGTCATCTACAAGTGCTCAGGACCGAATTCAACGTGCTGGAGAGCCGTTGGCAGGCCTTGAACGCAGTTTATACGGGTGA
This sequence comes from uncultured Caldilineales bacterium, assembly GCA_964650295.1. Taxonomy (GTDB): domain Bacteria; phylum Chloroflexota; class Anaerolineae; order J102; family J102; genus M2005. The sequence continues at coordinate 28,424 of CAZYSY010000028.1, forward strand.
AGCCGCGGATGAATTCAAGGCGCACTGGGCCATCACTCGCGCCCGATTTCAGGAATATCAAGACCGCACTGCCCGCATTTTGGATATGCTGAAGGAGCGCATCGAGGCGCTGGAAGAATTTGATCGTCCAGGTGGTCTATGAAAGCCATACGTCCTCAGATGTTGATCATCGCATTGGGCGATCTGCAAGAGCGCTGCAACGCCTGGCTCATCGAAGGCCGCGAAACCATTGCCCAAACGGCGGCCATACAACGTCGAGAAACAGAACATGCCCAGAATATGGCTCGCCGGGCTGAGATCGCGTTCGCCCAAGCTCTGGACGATCAGGAACAGGTGGAAAAGATCCGAAGCGAGGTAGAAACATGGCAGTCCCGCTCTCGTGCATTGAAAGTTCAGTGCGACGATCTGATGACGCTGAGTCAGAAAAAACGAGCCCATGCCCAAGAAACGCTGACTTATTGGCAAAAAGAACTAGAGGAAGCGCAGGAATGGTTAGCCTATGCCACGCAACGACTCATCCGCGCGCAGGAGGAGCTGGAAGACGCTCAGGCCGCTTATGAACGTGCGCGGTGGGCTTACAACGATGCAGTGGATCGTTACAATCGCTGCGTTCGCAGCGAAGAAAGCCGCGACTGCAGCGGGCGGCGACGTGATGTTGAACGCGCCAAAGATCGTCTGGAAATGGCGGCTTTTCGCTTGAAACGGGCCATCGCTGAATTCGAGGCGGCTCAACATGAATTCGAACACGCTCAGGCCCGGGCGGCCTGCTGTCAAACCAGTGTGGAGGTAGCGCAACAAGCACTTTCTGTCGCTGAGGACGCGATTGCCTGGGCTGATCAGGCGCTGGCTGAGATCGAACGCGGCCTCGATTACGCCGATGCGGCGCTCAGATTCGTTATCGAGGCGGAAGGACATGTTGAAAACGAAATAATAGCGGCCGAAGCTATGAGATTTTTCTGCCGTAAGGACTTGAACGCCTTGAGCGCGGCCGCCATAGCTCATCGACGCGCAGATGGCTTCTTCGAATCCGCCCAGCGCTTGCTCATCCTCAGCCGCCAAGAATTGGACTATCGTATCGCCCGGCTCGCTGAGTTTGATCGTCCGGGCTTATTGTCCTAACCTCATCCCTCCGCCTGCTGTGCGAAACGGCTTCTCCCTCGATTTTACAACCACCGATGGAAGAAATTCTGTGGAAGTTCTCCCGACAGAATCGAGATCTGCGCGATCTACGCAAAGACATCCAAGGGGTCTGGGATGATGACGCCGCCCGCGACATCAACCATCGATACCTGGATCCCCATGACGCCGATGCTCGGGAAGTGGAAGCCTCGCTGCGAAAGCAAGCCATCGCCATTTCCGAGGCGGCCGCCTTGCGTCGTCGGGCCGAAGAAGAGGAGCGACGGGCGACCCAATTCGCAGAAAACATGATCCAGTCCCTGAGCGCTGTCGAACGGGAGTTGCCCCTGCTGTTTTCCAGCTTCGAAGAAACAAAACAGCTTCACGGTAAAGGCCAAGATCTGGTCCCTATCATTGATCGATTCATTCAATCCGCCAACACCCCCTGTGAAGGAGTGCTCACTCGTGACGAATATCACCGTACATATTCCTGAATCCTTGCAGGCGCCATTGCAGGAATATAAGAACGCCAAAAATGAACTCCAAGTCACTTTGCAGGCCGCGCAAGAGATGCAGGATCTGGCCGCACATGCCCCCAAAGAATCTGGCTATGAGCCTATCACCCAACTGACCACAGAGGGGACTCCTCCCCTGGAACTAGACGCCGCCTATACACAGCTCACCCAGGCCCTCAAAGAAATCGAGGACGCCCAAAAGGCCATCGAGCTCAAAGAACATGAAATTGAAGGAATAAGAAAATCGGCCCAGCTATACACCTTACTCATCATTGGCGCGGCCATCCTCATCATTGGCTATCTTGTTTATCTCGCGGTGTTGACGATCGGATAGCGCCATGGTTAGGGCATACACCTTTTAACCCTGCGCTCTGAAAAAAGGAACAAACCATGAAATCTTCAAATTCTTCCGCCATGCTCATCGTTTGGTCCATTGGCGCGATTGTCGCCGCCATCATCGCGATTGGCGTGTTTCCGCCCTTGTTTGGCGGACTAGCTCTGTTTTTTGGGTATCTTGCCAGCAGATATCATCGCGGTCTGGGCGTTGCTTTGATGATCATGGCAGCCATTTCCTTAATCGTCGGCGTCATCTTGGGCGCTATGTGGGGTATGGAAAATCTTCGATTTTAGCTGAGCCCAAAAGGTATCCATCTTTTCATTTCACGGGAGGCAATCCAATGAAACCTGGAACAACGAGAAAGCAACCACCATCTTTCCAGAACCGGCCGGTTCCCCAGCGAAATCGGCCACCATCTTTTCAGAGACGATATACTTTACAGAACCGCTCACCTTCTCCCTCCCGCTCACCAGGGAGCGCTTTGGGCGCCATCGCTGGAATAGTTATCATCGTGGCGTTCTTCCTGCCGTGGATTCGCGCCTGTGGAACCGAGTTAACTGGCTATAACATAGCGACCAACAGCAACGGCATGGTGGAGGAAGCATGGCAATACTGGCTGGTCCCAGCTTCAGGATTGATCCTGGTCATTCTGTTTGCTTTACTTCGTACGCGAACCTTTGGCATGAAGGTATCGTTGGGCGTTGCTCGGATTATTATTGGACTTTTAGGATTCCTGCCCGTCCTCAATGTTTGGCGCAACGTACAAGACAGTGGCGGCGTCATGGAAGTCTTGTATGGCGGTTGGATTCTGGTCAGCGGCTTCGCATTGATTTTCCTTTCATTCATCGTAGACTTATTCCCAATCGGGGATGACTGACATCCCGCCCGATAGCCTCTGCCATGACATCATTTCCCTATTTGCACTTGCTGCCTCACGGCGCGATTTTTGGTTTCTCCTTCCCCTATCTCCCTGACTTCCTCGAAGACCATACCTTGGTCGGAGAGCGAAAGAGCGAAAAGGTGGAGGAGGTGCTGACGCGGCAGATCCAATTCATCGCCGCACTCTGGCGCTGGCAGGGCGCAGCCTTTAGCCTGCGCTATCTCTATCACCCGCAGCGCGTCGCACTTCGGATCGCCTTGTTGGCCCGCATCGCGGCGCGTCCGGAACACCAACAGCGCGCCGGGGAAGAGCTGGCCAAACAACTCCTGCGCTTAGGAAGCGCATTCGGTATGCCCTTGAAGCCGGTGGCGGATAGGGAAGAACTCCAGCATTTGCTCTCCCCTTTTGCACCATCCACCATTGTCGAACTCCGCCAACATGAAGAGGTTGTCCCCCTCACCTGGCTGGGAGGAGACGCCTATGTCGTGCACGCCTTGAATCGCCCGGCTGGCAGCTTTCTCCTCCCCTTTCTCAGCCTTGGCCAGTACGATAGCCCTATCCTCATTAACCTGCACCTTCAGCCCACCCAACTGACCTCCCAGGAAAGTCAGAGCATCGCCCGAGCCGCGGGCGTCGCTCAGACTGCAAGCGATTGGCAAAAGCAGGATTACGGGCGTCAGCAAAGTCGCCGCTTCATCGATCCCCAGGCGCAGATGGTGGCTCAAATTTACACAGCCAGCCTGCGCCGTCTGGCTCGCCCCTTTCTGGTTCTGGCACAGGTGGCCAGCCCCGACCCTGTGGCCGCCATGACGGTGGCCCAATCTCTCTCCACGGCCATCACCTCCCTACCGCCATCGGAACAGCGTTTCGAAGCGGACCCGCCTGTGACCATGGATGCGCTCTGGCCCACCCAATCCGCTGAAATCGAGGCCGCCCGGCAAACGATGAGCCAACTCACCTTGCGCATGTGGGGTCCTCGCCTCGCCACCGAAGGCAAAGAGCGCTTCCGTTATCTCACCGACGCTCAGGGCGCGGCCTGTCTCTTTCGTTTCCCCATCTCGGTTCAGGGCGGCATCCCCGGCATCGTGGTGCGTCAACAAGCGCCTGATTTCGTTGCTGGTTCCCATCGGGCGGGTGTGAGGGATGATGAGGTGCACCTGGGTGTGTATCAGAGCGGGGGTAATGTGACTATCTTGGTCAAAGATTTGACCCGGCACGGCATGATTGCCGGGCTTCCAGGTAGTGGCAAGACCAACACCGCCCTCTACATCCTCGATCAGCTTTGGCGACGCCATCGCATCCCCTTCATGGTCATCGAACCAGCCAAATGCGAATATCGGGGGTTGTGCCAGCAGCCAGGCTATGAGGATCTGCTCATCTTCACCTTGGGTGATGAGATGACCTCCCCCTTCCGACTCAATCCCTTCGAGTTGCTTACGGGCGTGCGAGTGGAAGCGCATCTGGAAATGCTCAATGTAGCCATCAATGCCGCACTCCCTCAGTTCGGCGTGTTGCCAACCATTATCGAAGAGGCCCTGGAGAATGTTTACTCGCGATACGGTTGGGAATTGACGGATCGGGCGCAGGAAGATGAGAGGCGCTTATTCCCCACCCTGGCCGATTTCTATCGCGAAGCTATCCGCGTCGTCCAGCAACGAGGATATCGCGGCGAACTGAACGATAACATTACCGCAGCGGTCAAAGGGCGGCTTGGCAGCCTGTTGCGGGGCAGCAAAGGCATGATGTTCAACTGCCGTCGTTCATTGCCCTTCGATCATCTCCTCTCTCGCCCTGTCATCCTGGAGATGGATGCGCTCAGCGATGATGCCAAAGGGCTTACCATGATGTTCCTGCTCATCCTCCTGCGGGAATATCGCCGCCGGGATCACGCGCTACATCCCGAAGAAAAAGGGTTACGCCATCTTCTGCTCATCGAGGAAGCCCATCGCGTCATGGAGAATGTCCAGTCGGTCGGCGCTTCCGAAGTAGCTGCCGATACCCGGGCCAAGGCGGTGAAGATGATCACCGACTTTCTGGTGGAGATGCGGGCTTACGGCCAGGGCATGCTTATTGCTGAACAAAGCCCTGAAAAATTAGCGCCCGACGCCGTGCGCAATACGAACCTGAAAATCGCTCACATGCTGCCTGGTCGCCAGGATCGAGCGGTGTTGGCCTCGTCCATGATCATGGATGAACATCAGGAATGGTTCATGGGAAAATTGAGGGTGGGGCAGGCCGCTGTTTTTATGACCGGCTTCGAAAAAGCCACCTTCATGCGCGTACCCAATTATAAAGACGAATCGGGTTTTGCGGATTATCTCCTGGATGATGAGGTCTCGCGCCATATGGCGCGTTATCAACTCGCGGCCCGTAGCAGCTATCTCCCCTTCGACGGCTGTCGGTTCTGCGGTGAACCTTGCAGATATCGAAAATCCATCGAGCCTGTAACCCGCCATCGTCCTACGGCTGAGCGCTTTCAAAAGGCCTTGCTCGCTTTTGACAAGCATCCAGAACCTGAATTCTGGCCCGAGAACTGGCGGGCGGTGGCCCAGGTCTGCCTGGACGCTGCGGCCCGGGCCGGATATCCCCAAAACCAGGAGGCTGCCTATTGCTATCTTGCTCACGAAATCGATTTCCTCTTCACCGAACATATGCGTCGGCAGTTCATTCAGGCAGCGAAGGAACTTACTCCACTACATCCGGGCTGATATGCCCCCGGAATATCGCCGTCCATGAGCCATCTTCAAAGCAGTCCAACGGTGGATAAACCCGCGCCGATACGGACGAAAATGAGAACGCTGATGCCCGCAGATGCTTCGCAACGCTGATTCACACTGATTACTGATGACTGACTATTTTCTTCGTGCCTTCGTGGCTCTATTTTCGAAACAGGAGGTGTCTTCGTGACTTATCACAACCCGCAAGTCAAGAATCCCGGTTTAGCCGCTGTCCTGAGTTTTCTTATTTCAGGTTTAGGTCAGATTTACAACGGCGAGATCGGAAAGGGGATTCTAATCATCGTGGTTCAAATCATCAATGGCTTATTGACGCTGATCTTCGTTGGTTTTGTCACCGGTGCCATCGTCTGGATATGGGCCATCTACGACGCCTACAAAACCGCGGAGCGCATCAACGCCAGCGCAGGAGGAGCTAGCCAGCTTCCCGGCCCGCCACGCCCGTCTAACTCCCCGTGATCTAGAATCGCCACGACCGAATGGGGTAAGGCCTGGCAAGTGGAGGCCGGTGCGGAAATGCCCGAGCGCAAATTGTATTCCGACATCGACGAAACACGCGGGCGAGAAGGTTCTATTTATCGTCCCGGCCAGCTACGGTAGCGTAAACAATGTCTTCTCCTCTTATCTGCCCCAACTGCGGAGTCGGGCAGCGCCGACCTGACGCTCGCTTTTGCCAAAATTGCGGCTATCCCCTGAACGCGGCGACCTCGGCTGCCGGTTCTGGCGCCGCGCGTGGCCGCCACGGCAGACCCTGGTTTTGGATCGGCGGGGCGGTGCTGATGGTGCTGATCTTTGCGGGCATCCTCCTGCTTGGGCCTGGGCGTAAGCTGTTGCCCTGTTGCCAGCCTCCGCAGAAACAACCGGTGGGCGTTACCCCACCCATATCCGTTCTAACCTCAGAGGCAACTGTGGTGGCGGGACCCGCCTCTCCAACGCCTCCGCCACCTACACCTACACCGCTACCAACGCATACATCAGCATCCCCGCCGACGCCTACACCCAAAGCTACCAACACACCTGTACCTCCGTCCACGACCACGCCTGTGCCTCCCACCGATGCGCCCGTTCCCACTCGACCGCCTGCGTCCCCCATCGTCGCCGAGTTGGCATTCATTCCCCTTTCCATTCAGCATATCGCCAATTCGAACACCCAGGAAGGGTATCGCAATCCCCCTTTGGGCCAAGTCACACTGGGAGGCGTTCCTTTCGATCTTCGTCATGGGGAGAGCATCGTCACCCAGGCAAACCCCTTGCCCGATCATCCCACCATCGTGACCATCCCTGCGGGCATCCTCAATCCCCAAACCGTTTATCTCCTGTTGACTGGCGGTGATTTATTCGTTTCGTTCGATGGCAAAAAGTTGGGGGAGGTGAATCTGGTCTTTGACAATGGCGAAACGTACGCCGTTCCGTTGATTGCTGGAGAAAACATTCGTGAATGGAAACATTTTCAATCGAATGTCGTCTCCCATGTCTCCAGCCCGTTTGTAACCGAAGTGTGGCGCGGCGGAAACAACTATGATTCGGGCGATGCGGTATTCGATATGTTACGCATCGATGTGCCTCCGTCGCTGCGAAGGAGAACCCTGTCGCGCATCGAAGTATTGGATCAAACACAACAGACAGTTGGTCAGATGGATCCCGCCATCAATATGAATGGCGTCACTGTCGCCGCTCTGATCATGGGCCAGCAGCCCATCCCAACCTCGCCACCCACGCCGACAGCGATTCCGCCTGCTCCTACGCCACTGCCTCCACCGACTCCCACCCCTTGCGCCATTCAGCCTCAGGGACGGTTTGGCGAGATTTGGCGACAATATCAAAACATGTTGGGATGCGCCATCAATGGCGAGGTGGAAACCGGAGGCGCAACCCAGCGTTTTCAGTATGGGCGCATGATCTGGCGCCAAAATACAAATTGGCACTATGTCTTGCATGATGGCGGAACCTGGGAAAATTATCGAGACGAATATCAGGAAGGGATGCAGGAGCCCGGATATCATGCTCCACTGGGCCTGGTGACCCCAGTGCGTGGATTTGGCATCGTGTGGCGCAAATATCAGGGCGGCCCTGACTCGCCCCGCGTTGGCTGGGGCGTTGAAAAAGAGTATTGGGCGCCTTTCCACGTTCAGGATTTCAAGAAAGGCTTAATTATCGAATTGGAAGGAACCATCTATGTGTTAGGCGACAACGGAACCCGCTGGCTTACACCGTAATCAGGAGCGTAACAATGCCATTAGAGAAATTGGTCACCGACACAGCGTTATCCGTTACCCAGGTCACCAAAACATTCATGAAAGAAGTCTGGAGCAGGCTGGACGCTACAGCCGAAAAACCGCGGCCCAGCGACTATCTCAGCGAGAAAGGCATCAAAGCCATGCAAGGCGTTCAAGAAAATAAGGGACTCGACTCATGAAAGACACCCACTCAAGTGTCAAAGACACCCGCTCCCCTAGCATTCATAGGCCCAAAGACACCTCCTCTCCCAAACTCTCCAGCCGCGGCATCGCGTCTATGCGCGGGGAGAGTGCCGCTGAAGCGCCATCGAAACTCAACAGAAATGACTTGCGTGATGTGGAGGTCTCGGCCGCTCGACATCTCAAAGCCCCGGCAGTCGATGAACGTGACAACGTCAACAAAATGAAAGTTTACGAGCATAAGCTCCAGGGGGAAATGGGCGAGGAAGCCATGCGTAAACTGGGCGCAGAATCTTTGAATGATTACAAACGCAACTTCCCGGTGTACGACTTCATTTCGAAGGATGAGATCGCGTCGGTGAAAACCCACATGCCTTCCGAAAAATATCCCCGCGCTTACCTGTCTAACTACGCCCATGATCTGCGAGTTGCCATAGGTACGGCGAAGGCCAAAGATGGTAAATACCAAGGGCATTCGAGTACATCCTTCGCTGCTGAGGCTTTGTCGCAACTTGACCAACACCATCGCCCTGAAGGTTGGGAGCGGGTGTCTCCACAAGAGATGGAAGCCGCGATCCGGGCGAAAGCCTCGCTGCGCATTCCCAGCGATCATGTGCAGCCCGTGCAAAACTACGTTCGCAGCGCCGCCTTACGCCATCCCGAAAAGTATGGTTTCGATCACCTGCCCAACAATAAAGAACTAGATCAACTGACCTCTCGCATTAAACCCCTTCCCATCGAATCGAAACAAATTCAAACGCGCGTCCAAAGGCGCATGAAGGGTCTCCATAAAGATGCTTAAACGCTATCGAAAGGCGCTCGCTATGGAATGTTCCAACTGCCAAACTCCCGTCAAGCCCAACGCCTGCTTCTGCACCGCATCTATTGGCAAGAAAAGGCATAAAAAGCCTTGCCGTGACCGTGATCGCTCAAAAAATGCGTTCATATCGGCTATTGTGCCCTCCGTCCCCATAGGTCTGCCAGCGACTCCATATCGACATCGTCGTTCGTCAGCGACTACGCCCCCGACCCCGATTGGCTCCATGCTCGGGAATATTCCGAAGGCCCGCGTCGGGCCGTGGTGGACTGGTATCAAGCGCCATGTCAATAAATTTCTGAAAAAACATTCAAAAGCCCCGTCAGGCGTAAGTTCTGGCGGGGCTTTTTTCATTTAACGAGTAAGTCACGGAAAGGGCGCCCAAAACGTGAGATTGACTTCCAACCTACTCTCTCAAAAAGGAGGCGGCTTCTCATGTTTTTCTCCCAACTGCTGTGGTTGCTCGGAGCCATCTGGTACGGTGACGAACCTGGCAACGGTCCCTGGTAAGGTGACAGGAATGGATCGGAATTGCCGGCATCCGATCCATTCATTGTTCTATGCCAAACCAAACAAGGAAAAGGCCCCCCAATGGAAAGGTGATGGGTTCTCAGCATATAATTCCAGGCGCGTCGCCAGAAGCGCTTCAGCCACTGCGTCACAACGACGTAGATTTTTATAAAAAAGTTCGGAAAAACGAGCCCCCACCTCGTCTTTAATGGGCCATGAAGCTGCTAAAATCCGTTTGGCGCCCGCCACGAAAAAGGCGTGGGAAACGCCCATCAGCTCGTCCCCCGGCCAGGAATGGACTGAGGATGTGTTGCAAGCGGTCAACATGACGAGATCAGCCTGCAGGGGCAGCAAAATGATATCGGGGATATAAAGATTCTCATCAAATAGGACAAGACGCGAGAGGGTCGCATGGTTGAGATGAAAATGGGCATGTGTGGCAAAATGGATCAAACCAAAGGGATGCACTTTATTTTCGTGGAGAACTTTGCGAAAAGCGGACGCCGTCGCTTCCTCATTCAACAACATGACGCTTTCTGGCGAAAGTTGGCGGGAAAGCGCCAAGGCTTCGCGCACAGTTTCAGACAGAGAGGGTAAAGGATCATGCTTGAATTGAGAGACGGCGCAGATAAGCCCTTTTACCTTTGATAAATCCGGGAAAGATTGAATAGCTTCGCGTTCTTTTATCATGGCATGAAGGATTGGGAGGGAGGCTGTGTGGCTGATGGCTTTTTGCAATCCCAGGGGGATGCCATGAATCCGCAACGCAAAGAAGGGAAACGTGGCAAGTTCTCCCGATGAAGAAAGGTAAATCGTCCTGATATTCCCTATCGCCTGCTCAAATTCCGGGGGTAGGATCACTTCCTCCAATGCCTCCCACAATTTGGGCGGTTTCATTCCTTTGCTCCAATCCAGGAGCTTGCGCTGATAACTCAAAAAAGGGCTGGCTGCCAGAGAAAGCAGGCGCCTTTCCACGGGTCCCAGTCGTCTTCGCTCGCTAAGCAATCGTTCGCTATCTAGCCAGAAAAGATACAGTTCCGATGCATCTTCAATCTGACCATTCAATCCTACGATAAAAGCGCCCCAATGCCATATCCCATGACGTTGATCAAGATGCTTTCGAAAGGTGGAGATGTCCCATTGTAACGTGAGGTGGGAGGAGATTGGAGACACTCGAAAAGCGTCTTGCTCTTGGACCAGGTGATCGAAGGTCTGTTCCAACCTTTCCAAGCGCTGCCAATTCTGTTCCATGCGCGCGACCTGAATGGCGCGGCGCAATCGCTTCAATTTCTTGGCATATTTCCCCTCCACATCAGATGGATCCATAATGGTCGTCACATGCGCTTCTCCATTTAGAAAACGATCCAAGAATTGAACAGCCTTATAGGTTTCGAGCGAGCGCAAAGCCGACAAAGCGTCATTTTCCTTCAGCGCCAAATCCAGGTCCAACGTCAATACCTGCTGGGATTCTCTGCCCAACTCGGCGGCGGCCGCAGGGGACATGGCGCCTTTGCGCAGTTGGTTCAACAAATGATTTGCCTGATCCAAATGCTCACGTGCGAGAGCATGGTTATGAGCATGTGTGGCGATCCGTGACATGAGAAAATGAATGCGCCAGGAAAAAATATAGTAATCATGAGGGGCAAGACGTTGGGCTAGTTCGATAGTTTCTTTGGCTTTATCGAGACGTTCCGCTTCGTAGTAATAGTTTGCCAGCCATGTGAGCGCCTCAGCGGCCCGATGGGGCATAAAGAGTTGTGATAACAGCTCGGCCGAAGTTTCCAACATCTGGATGGCTCGTTCATGGCGCCCCTGGGCCCAGACGACGCGAGCCAATAAAACAGTCGTCATCGCAGCCTGGGCAGGCCGGTGCAATTCCAGAAATGTGTTGCTGCTCTTCTCTAAATACGCTTGCGCCTGATTCAGATCCCCTAAATTGAATGCATACTCACCGAGCAAGCGCCAGATATTTGAAACATGAGCCCGACTCCCTATCTGGAGAAACAAATGGCTGGCATGATGAAGGCGCTCGATTGCATGGGTTCGGTCTCCCAAATGCCAGGACAGTTCCGCCAGGCTATGTTCTAGATGAGCCACAATGTCTGGAGAATTCTCTTCCGACACCAGTGTTTGCGCCTGGGCAAAGGCTTGCAACGCCATCCGAAATTGCCCTAACTGGCGATAAATCAGCCCGATATTGTGAAGCACCCACGCTTGATCACTGCGAAGTCCCGCTTTTTGAAAGTACTCCAAGGCGAACTGATAGTTTTGCAAAGCCAAATCTTGCTGATTGAAATACAACTGGATACTCGCCAATGCACTGCGGCAGCGCGCCAGGGGGATTAGGGCCTCTTCCTGCTGGAAATAATCAATGGCTAGCTCCACATGATGGCGCGCCTGCAAATAATTATCCAAACGACGAAAGGTGTTGGCCAGTGCGTAATCACAGCGGGCCGTCTCGTAACGATCGTCCAACGCCGAAAAGCCGGCACGAGCTTTTTCCAGCAGCTCCTTGGCCTCCAAATAACGCGTTCTTTGGTGCGCAAGAATGCCAGCAATGCGCTGCTGCTGATAGAGGGCCCATTGCGTCCGAGCATCATCGCCAGTCAGATCGATGTTGGAAAGATCGTTTTCCGCCTGGTCGTATTGTCCTAAATAGACCATGAGAAGGGCCGACGCCAGGTGGGTGTACTGAAGTTCAGTTGATTTTCCCTGCCAGCGAACCGCCAGGCGTTCGAGGATGCTTTGCGCTTGCTGGGATTGGCGTAGATCGACAGCAATGAGTGCAGTGAGAAACTCACGATAGGGAGAAAGATGCGCTTCATCCGGCGGGAGTTGGGCCAGCAAGAACTGGGCGTCATCATATGCATTTACAAGAAAAGCGACTATTGCCGATCTCAGTATAACGTCGGGCGTGGCATGAGTAGATTGCAGCAGCTTGAGACGTTGTCGCACCCATTTTATCCGACCGCGACGCAGCCCTTCGTCCAGATCGGCAAGGTCGGCCACCAGGTTGGTATGGGTGGGGGCGGATAATAAGAAATGCAACATGTCAAGGAAGATTGACTCGCAAAACAATGGCTGGGGCCGAATCCCTATCTAAATAAGGCGCTTCGACGCCCGCCAGGAAAATCTGTCCTTTGTCGTCCGTCTTTCTTTGCAAGATGCGTCCCAACAGCACGATGGTTACCTGAATCCCCCTTGCCGCCCCCTCGGGTGTGATGAGCGTGAATAAAATTCCCCTTTCCTTATCTGTTTTTCCCCGAATTTGCTCCAACGCATAATACCACCCTTCTGGATCATCCAATAGCCCGGCATCTAATAGCATAGATTCCTCTGCCAGCAACTCGCTTCGCAGAATGTCTTCACTCGGGGGGGGCATATCTTTATAAAAAATGGTGATATCGATGTCTGTTTCACTGAGTCGCTGGGTCTTTGGTGAGCGTCGATAGAAATCATGCATTCTTTGCAATTTCGTCCGGCAAACTTCACATTGAGCAAGGTGATCCAACAAGGGATGCTGCGTCCATTGGTCCCCTTGCTCATGCGCTAGATCCCAGGCATATTGCGAGAGAAAAACCTGATAATCGTCACAGGCGTCCGCGATCAGAAGTGAAGCGATGTGAGGCGGCAATTCTGTATCAAATGTTCTGTTCTCGATGATGCGCCACAATTTCTGTTCCAGATACGCAAGCGCCTGTTCATCGAAAATGGATTTATCGGCCATATGAAACACCCTTCCATAGGAAGTTCGAGATCTATTTGTCAGGGGGATATTGTTTGCGCAATGCTCGCAAGGATCGACTACGCCATGTGGTGGCCTCGGGGATAGACACCCCGAAAAAGGCGGCGAGTTCAGCATTGTTCAAGTCGAAGAGGTAAATCAAAAGCAAAACCACGCGATAACGCCGATGCGAAATCTGACGTAGGGCTTCCAGGAGCGTCTCCCGCCGTATGTGCGCACTCAGCCAATGGTCACCTGATTGGATCGGCTGGTCTAAGGCGTGGAGATCGATATCCAGTTCAACCTCGTTAATCGTGGGGTTTCGAATATAATCCAGAATAATATAACGGGTGGTTTGCCATAGCCACGGTTCCAGGTCTGTATCGTAAAAATAGTTTTCGGCCAGGGCCAAAGAAAGCCTGGCTGAGAGTTCTTCTCGAAGATCAGGCGCAGGGCGCCGATAAGTTAATTTGAGATAGGCACCATTAACAATTTGATGAATTATCTGATAAATAGCTTGATGATGGTCCTCTTCAGTCCCGGCATTCAAGGAAAGCATTTCAGAAAAGGAAAGATAACCATTTACCACCCGATCGAGCCATTCGATATAGGTGATTTCTTTTTTATCTGTATCTTTGGCAAATTTCTTAACCTTGTTAAACCGCCGCACAGCTCTTGGCGTGGCAAGTCTTTCCACAAGGTAAGCGACGTCGCGCTCTGTAATAAGGTTTGTTTTGGAGCAGATTTGCAGTCGCCATCGAATCAATTCAGCCAGATATTGTTTTGCCGTGGCGTTCCAGTTCTCCGACGGCGTTGGAGGAAAAGGAAAAGAAGGTGGCCATACAGAAATAACGGACATTTACTTCACTCTGATGAGAATGCGGTTGGGTAGCTCCATCAGAGTATAACAAATGTCGTCCCTTTCCTGAAAGCACAACTGATTATCGCTACTGGACGACTCTGGTGTGTTTCATTCCAACCACGGATTTCACGAGTTGATCACGGAAAAATTGGAAAAGGCTATCAAAAAGTCTGTGAAATCTATGCAATCTGTGGTTAAAACTGTCTTGAAAAGTGGCCAAAGTGGTTATTGCCAGATCCAGTATCGCTACTAAAAATATGTTTTACGATTGCCGAATATGTCACCGTGTCATCCGAAACAGTTCAAATGCCTTTGCAATGAACATCCACGCTATCCATGCCACGTTCTGCTGGCCAGCGGGCGGCACGGGCTCGGGCGCTTGTGCCTGCCCATAGGCGTAGTGCAATCTGTATCCTGCTGCGGCCACAGGGCTTGATTCATGGCCTGGTTTTGCGCGTGTTGCATACCGTGCTGGTGCATCTGGTTGAGGTGCATGGCGTGGTGATGGTAGTGATGAAAATGATTATTCACCTAATGTGCAACTTTTTTGACGGATAATGTGATCCATCGGACGCCTCTTGGTAAAATAGGTGAAAGTATCTGAAAATGGCCTTATCCTCATGAAAACCAAAGTATTCGCCACATATCTCAATGGTAATGACTTCCTCATCGGTTAAGGCTGGCGAAAATCCTCGTTGTCGTAATTTGTTGTGTTCCGTAAGCGCTCGATAGTGCTCACATACCACACAATAAACAAAAATGATAAAATCATCTCGATCCATCGGATATGCCTCCTGTTGAATAGGGTGTAAGGGGTTTTCGCAAGCATTATCAGTCGTGGTTTCCGGAATTGAAGAACCGAAGCACCTTTGTTCGTCAAGCAGCCAATCTCGGGATCATGAAAATGCTGATTCAGCAACGCCTGGCATCTATCAGTGGTCAAGCCTATGACTCATGCCAAACAATTGACACGCTGCCTTTGCCAGTTTGCGTTTATACCCGCAGTCAGCGTGATAAATGCTTCAAGCCGGAGGCCGATTATGGTTATTGCGCAGCCAAAGACATGCATTACTACGGTTTCAAGCTCGGCATTCGTATTGCTCGCACTGGAATGATTACTTCCTCTCTGCTTTTACCAGCAAGGCCACACGATATTCAACTTCTCGGGGACTTACTGGATGGCTTTTTCGGCCTGATCCTAGCGGATAAGGGCTTTATCGATGCCTATCGGCAACAGGTCTGGAGCCGAAAGGGCGTCCAAATCATGACGCCTTCCCGAAAAAACATGGCGGCAAATGCTATCCCGGATGAATTCAAGCCGTTTTTCAGACGTTGGCGAAAGAAAGTCGAAACCGTTATCTCGCAATTAACGGAGCGTTTTGCTATTGAACGAACACGTGCGAAGGACTTATGGCATTATCAGTCACGCATCGCCCGCAAAATCCTCGCTCATACTGTTTGCGTTTTTATCAATCTCCAATTAGGCAGGCCTCCTCTCGCTCTTGAGGGGTTGGTTTCGCTCTAAAAAAGTTGCACATCGGGCGATTATTCATAAGAGAGCCTCCTTGAATTGAGTGATTTCGGGATTTATTGGGCCACCATGGACATCTCGGTCGGCCCGAGGAACAGCACAGACAGCGCATCATCAAAGGCCCGAACCACCGCCCGCTCCACCGGAATCTGCATGCGGTGACGCCAGAGATCGGCGCTGGCGTCGTCCGGCATCAGCACGGTGAGCCGGTTGTTGCGCAGGCCCAGGGGCCGGGCCAGGTCCAGCGCCCGCAACGCGGGCCATGTCCAGGCGGTGGAGGCGTCCGGGCGCGGCCACCTGCAGGGAGCCGTCGGGAGCCAGAAAGCGCGGCATCCCGTCCTCGGGCCAAAGCGAAGCCCTTCAGAGGGGGCAAGAAACCTAAAGCCGTGGCCGTGGGCGCCATCGGTCTGGAAGAAGGATATCTCACCCCAGAACAAATCAGCCTGGTGCTGCAGCACTTGCCCTTGGACATCGTATTCGTGGACGCGTATGACGAGGTCGTATATGCGAATCACGGTGAGCATCGTAGCATTGCTCAGCGCGAGGTGGTGGACGCGTTCAAGGCCGCCCAAAAGGACGAGGCCGAATTTTGGCGCGCGGAGAATGGCCGCTACTTCTACATCAAATTCATTGCGATACGCGATGACGACGGTGAGTACCAAGGATATCTCCAGGTTCAGCAAGATATCACCGAAATTCGCCAGCTAAAAGGCGAAAAGCGCATCCTGGACTGGGAATAAAGCGAAATTTCCAGATTGTGATACAATGGTGATATCAGTCCAATTTCCCTCATTCATGGATACGTGTCCATGTCCGTTCTCGACCGTTTGGCATCCGCCCAGGGACGCCGGGATGACGTCCCCAATCAGGAACTGGCCCGCGAATTGGCGGAAACGCGGGATGAAGCCGCTATTCGGGAGCTGATCGCGCATCTCAAGGACCGAGATCGCAACCTCCAGAGCGATTGCATCAAGACCCTGTATGAGATCGGCTATCTGGCGCCCGACCTCATCGCCCCTTATGCGGAGGACTTCCTGGCCCTGCTAAGCAGTCGCAATAACCGCATGGTGTGGGGCGGGATGATC
>CAZYSY010000029.1:0-18145 GCA_964650295.1 uncultured Caldilineales bacterium
GGGCGGTCCATTCAGTTCGCCCGCGGATTTTTGCGAGCGGGTGGATTTGCGCAAGGTCAATCGTCGTTCGCTGGAGTCGTTGATCAAGGTGGGGGCCATGGACGCCTGGGGCGAGCGCGAGCAATTGCTGGCGGCCATCGAGCAGATGCAGGCGCTTTCCAAAAACGTGTGGGAAGCCAAAGATATCGGTCAGGGCAGTCTTTTCGACATGTTCGGCGAGATGGATACTGGAGGAAGTTCACATCATGATCTCAAGCTGCCCGAGCAATATGAGCATGTCACCCAAAAGGAAAGACTTTCTTGGGAGAAGGATTTGCTGGGCGTGTATGTCTCCTCGCACCCTCTGTTAGAACTTTCGATCAACTACCAACATGCAGTCACGGCCACCTGTGCAGATATTACTCCCACTCGCAAAGGGCGCGGCGTATCGGTGCTGGGGATGATCTCGGGCGTGCGCACCATCACCACCAAAAAAGGCGATCGCATGGCCTTTGTCACCATCGAAGATATGCACGGCGTGTGCGATGTCACGGTCTTTCCTAAGACATTCGAAAAGACCCGGGAATTCCTGGATGAAGGGCGCATCGTGCTGGTGCGGGGCAGGGTGGATGTGCGCAACGATCGGGCCAGCATCATTGCCGACAGCCTATCTACTGAACTGCCAGTGCGGGCCGATAGCGTCAACCACCGCTCTCAAAAACCCCCTTCCCCATACAACGCCCCCCCCATGCCTCCTCTAGACCGTGAACCTACGGACGAAGCAGCATTTGCTGCGGGCCCTGGCATGGACGAACTCAATTGGAAACCACCCCAAACTATCTCACGCTCAGGCTCAGAAGCCTCAACTCGGGCGCCAGATAGCAAACTCAAAAAACAATCGAACGTTCCCTCCCAGGGGGTATCCACCACCCCCAATCGCACCCTGCACATTCGCTTTCCGTTATCGCAAGACGTCCAGTCGGATATCGCCCGTCTGGATGAATTGCTGCAATCGCTGACAAAACATGCGGGCGAAGATCGATTCACCATCACCATCTTTGATGCACACAGCGAAGTCCACATTCGATTCCCTCAACACACCACCCGCTATGCTTCAGTGCTGGTTGAGGAATTACAGAACCTGCTGGGCAAGGATGCACTGTCGGTGGAGCGAGGCTAACATCGTGGAACCTCTTTCTGTTGCGCACATCAAACAAGCCCTGGCCGGGCCATTACCTGGGTTACGGGGGCAACAACTCATGGCCCCCGGCTACCGGGCGCTTGATCCACAAGTATATGGAGAGGGCTCGAAATCATGCCGGCGGGCTGCCGTGCTGTTGCTGCTCTATCCGCACAACCACCAACTCTATCTGGTGCTCACCGAACGCCGCCACGATCTTCCCAACCATCCCGGACAAATATCGATGCCCGGCGGCTCGCGAGATGGCGACGAAACAGTGGCCCAGACCGCCATCCGCGAAGCGCATGAGGAAATCGGCGTCGTCCCCGAAAGCGTCGAGGTATTGGGGCGCCTGACCCACATCTACATTCCTCCCAGCCATTTTTGCATTCAAATCGTGGTGGGCTACACTCCCCAACCACCTCACTGGCGCGCCAATCCCGCAGAAATTGAAACTCTGATCGAAGTTCCCATCTCCTTGCTTTTCGATCCCGCCTACCGAAAGATCGCCACCATCGAACGAGAAGGCAAAACATGGCAAGTGCCCTATTTTGCACTCAATGAGCACAAAGTATGGGGAGCCACCGCCATGGCGTTGGGGGAATTCATTACGCTTCTGTCGGAAAAATTTGGATATCGCATCCAAAACGACTACATCCATCCCCCCATTCTCGAACATCGCGTTAGGCAATCCGCGATATCCTGACGCTAACCGGTTTACACCTACATCATGACCCAACGCCCTCATTTTAAAATTACAAGTCCGCCCTTCATCCTGATTTTGGGCATCTTGCTTATGGGATTGCTTACATCGGGATGTAGTGGACATCCAGACCGGATCTGGCTCAACGCGCCCGATTGGAGCCGCGCTCAATTCGTAGGAGATACCGCTGTTGGCGCTCGCCCGATCTTTGCCTTGGGACCTGACCGCAGCGCCGTTTTCATTCTCGTCGCGAATCCCGGGGGGCGCACATACCTCAAAACTGTTCTCTTCGACGCCGATGGACAAAAACGATGGACGCGGGAATATCCAGAAATAAGCATGGCTCGCCCAGACCAAGCTCGTGCATATTGGGCGACAGACGCCGTCCACGCATTCTGGTTAAGCAACGAAAGCCTATACCACGCCCGCATCAATCCCGATAACGGCCTCATGGAATCGCCGCCTCAGAAAATATCCGCGGAGATCAAAGTCGGCGATTATGCCGTAGCCGTAGATGAACAAGGGAAACTGGTAGTGTGGTTTGCCGGCCCACGCGTCGCACCAGGACTCTATCGGCTGACAGATAACAGGTTGGATGGCGAGCCTATTCTGATCGATGAATTGGGAATTCGTCCCACAATTGTCTTCGATGCGAATGGAACTCTTCACGCATTGTGGACGCATTATCCCATGGGGCAACCTAAAGTCACGATTCTGTATAGCGATCATGCCATCGCCACGCCAGATGAACAAGAAATTCACACAGTCGCCACGCCAAAAGCTGCACTGGGCAGTCTTTTCATCGGGCCAACCATGGGCATCGCAGCAAACACCGCATACGTTTTCTGGAGCATCGAAATCCGCACAGGCGTGGCAGCAGGCGCGGTTGACGCCCGCTATGTCACCTTTCCATTGAGCCATCCCCAACTTGCATCTACGCCCACCCAACTCTTTGTTCCCGCTGACTACCACTTAACCTATGAAACCTGGTTGCAAGATGGATTTCGCGCTGGACGTCGTTCGCGACTCAATCCTCCACGAACGGGAAAAGTGACCCAGATTTACCCACACAGCAGCCATCTGTCCGAACTGGTCACCATCCAACGCACATTGGCTCAATTTATGATGCGAGGGAACGCCTACCAGGTTGGAACGCTGTTCTTCAACAACCAACAACCAGAAAGCTACCAACTGCTTTCTTTCACCGGAGGAGATTCGCGATATCCCTACATCACCAGCGACGACGGAAACTGGCTATATGCCGCCTGGTTAGAGCGAGGCAAAACGGACGGATTCCGAATCATGTACGCGAGCACCAATCCGACCATTAAACAGACCTACGATCAACTCTCGTTAGAAGACTACAAAACCCTGGCCGCACAAACCTTGTTCGGGTTACTTTCCAGCGCACTCCTGTTTCCATTCATTTTGATGTGGATGATTGCCCCCATCGTTCTCTACCTCATCACCTTTCCTTTACGCAAAAACAGTGAAAACGATCTTTCCGCTGGCGTCATTCTCAGCCTGGGCATCTCCATCGCGGGCTACTGGATGACAAAAATCGGTTTTCTGGGCGGACTAAAGCACTATGTGCCATTTTCCGCCTGGCTGCCGATCATCCCGGAATGGATGGCAGGTCCGCTTCAATTTGCCGTCCCCGCTGCGATCCTTGCCATCAGTTTGGCCATGGCTTGGCGTTTCACTTATAAACGACAAAATCCATCTTCTATCCTCTTCCTGGTCTTGTACCTGGCAGTGGATGGACTCCTTAGCGCTGCCATTTATGGCCCGCTCATTCTTGCCACTAACTAAACCCCATCGTCCGTACCGATACAGCTGCTGGTTGAATGCGCGTCATGGAAGTAAAAAGATGGTCGTGGCGCAGCCATAACGTACAAAACGGCATGGCCTCACGCCTCACATTTTTACGCTTTGCATCCTGCAACAAATGAGAATGACTCTTTTGGTATCCAGGGAGTCGCAGTTTTTACCACCCCTGGGAAGTAGACGGACGCCGACTGTCGAAGCTAGAATCTGACGAAAGAGCCGCACATCTGACACCCCATCTCAACTCGATCAAGCCACACAAAAAAAGAATCCAGCCATGAAAAAACAACTTATTCCATTGCTCTTCATCTTCAGCCTGATGTTGGCAGCATGCGGCGCCGCACAAATTGCAGAAGTCGCCACGCCAACGTCGGCGGCAGTAGTGACAACACCAACCCAAATTGCCTCTACACCCGCTGCACAAACACCGCCAACCAATACGCCGAAACCAACAACGCCCCCTACGAATACGCCACAACCAAAACCGACCCTAAACCCAGTCATGGCAACCATGGAGGCTCTGAAAAAACAAGTGACGGTAGCGCCCCCAACCCCCATTAGCGGCGAAGCCAACATCGCGCCCGATGATTATATGGGCATGACGCGGCTGGCCTGCAACATCGTCAAGGAAAATTATGTGCGGGGGAATTTCAATGGCACGGACTGGGACGCAGTCTGCCAGGAATATGAGAAAAAGGCGAAGGAGGTCAAGGACCAGGAAGCCTTTTGGGACATGATGACGGCCATGATCGCCGAATTACATGACAATCACAGTCGTTTCGTGCGGCCCGACCGTTTCGCTGCAGAATTCGATTTGCCCAGCGAGGGAAATTCCTCCTGGCCCGGTATGATTGTCTGGCCAGCACGCGAGGATGAGTATCTCTTCATCTGGGATGTGTGCGAGGAGGGAGGGGCCGCCGATGCAGGTCTGCACCGGGGCGACATCATCCTGGCCATCGCAGGCGAGAAAGTGGTCAAGGGCGAGGACGGATTCGAGCGCAAGACCATCCACACAATCTATTCGGGCGATGGCGCTATCGATCTGAAGGTGTGGCAGGGGCCCGATGAGAAGCCGCACGAGGTCACGGTAAAGTACGGCAGCGCGTCTGGTTGCGATGGCTGGTATTACGACATCGCGTCGGAAGACCCATACATCGGCTACATCCGCGTGCCCGAGTATAGCGGCGACGCGGACGCCAACATTCGCGCCATGATCGAAGAAATGGAAAAAGAGCGACCACTAGATGGCCTGATCTATGACGAACGCCACAATCCCGGCGGCAATGCCGATAATGCCATCGCCATCTTTACCACAGGCGTGTTCGGCAAGATGGGCAAATTGCGGGAGGACGCCACCAAGACCATCTGGCGCATTCGCGGGCCTGTAAAATGGAATGAGACCACGCCCATGGTGGTGCTGACCGATGGAGCCAGTCATAGCGCGGCCGAATACTTCGCCACCGCCATGAAGCAATCGGGCCGAGCTACGTTGGTGGGAATGCCCACCGCAGGCAATACCGAAGGTATCACCGGCTTCAATCTGCCCGATGGCTCCATCATTCGTCTGGCAGTCGAAACCTTGATCCTTCCCGATGGCAAAACCATGGAAGGCACGGGCGTCATCCCCGATGTGGAAGTGCCGCTGGGTCAGTGGGGCCTGCGCGAGGTACCCGATGTGCAGATGCAAAAGGCCATCGAGGTTGTGAACGAGAAGATCGCGGGCAAATAGCAAGACCAGTGAAAAGCGCCTGGGGACGGAGGATGACATTGCACACTCCCGGTCTCCGCCCTTCCCTCTTCGGTTGATTTCCACAATGCCGTTTGGTGCGCGGCAATTGAACATCAGCGAATCCCAACCGAATCTCTGATCGCCCCCTATGCCCCTCGACGCCCTTCTCCTCCGCCTCCAGCTTGATCCGAAATTCCTGAGTCGGGTCACAGCCTGGCAGCGCATCCCCGCCCGGCCCGCGCAGTACGCGCCCTGGCCCCAGGCGCTGGATATGCGGCTGGCGCTGGCGATGCGGGCCCGGGGCATCCATCTGCCCTACAGCCATCAGGCCCGGGCCATCGACTCCGCCCTGCGGGGCAACCACACCCTGGTGGTGACGCCCACCGCTTCGGGCAAGACCCTGGCCTACAACCTGCCTGTGCTGCACTGGCTGCTGAATGATCCCGACGCGCGGGCGCTGTACCTCTTCCCCACCAAGGCTCTGGCCCAGGATCAGCTGCACATCCTGCAAAGCCTGCTGGACACCTTGCAGGCCGATGTGACCGTGGCCATCTACGATGGGGACACGCCCAAGGGGCGCCGCAAACGCATCCGCGAGAACGCCCGTATCATCCTCACCAATCCCGATATGCTGCACACGGGCATCCTGCCCCACCACACCGGCTGGGCGACCTTCTTCCGGGGCCTGCGCGCGGTGGTCATCGATGAAATTCACATCTATCGGGGCGTATTCGGGTCCCATGTGGCCAATGTGCTGCGGCGCATGCAGCGGATTGCCGCGTTCTATCAAACTGATCTCACGCAGAGGCGCAAAGAGGCAAAGGAAAATAAAGCTTCTTTGCAATTTCTGCTGGCGTCGGCCACCATCGCTAACCCGGCCGAGCACGCAGAGCGGCTGATCGAAGCCCGCGTGGATGTCATCACCGAAAATGGCGCGCCAGCGGGCGAAAAGCACTTCATCTTCCTCAACCCGCCGATGGTGGACCCGGAGCTGGGACTTCGCCGCAGCAATCTGCTGGAAGCTCAGCAGCTGGGCGTGGACATCCTGCGGGAAGGCGTGCAGACCATCTTCTTCGCCCGCAGCCGGATGGGCGCTGAGCTGCTGCTGACCTACCTGCGGGAGGGGCTGGACCGCAAGGGCGTGCGCGGGCTGCAGGTGCGGGGCTATCGCGGGGGCTATCTGCCCGCGGAGCGCCGGGACATCGAGAAAGGATTGCGGGAGGGGGAAATCCAGGCTGTTGTCGCCACCAACGCGCTGGAACTGGGCATCGACATCGGTCAATTGCAGGCGGCGGTGATCACCGGCTTCCCCGGCACCATTGCCAGCGCCTGGCAGCAGGCGGGCCGGGCCGGACGGCGGCAGGAGGTGTCGCTGGCCGCGCTGGTCGCGGGCGGCGGGCCGCTGGATCAGTATATCGTGCAGCATCCCGACTATTTTTTCGGACGATCGCCCGAGCACGCGCTCATCAATCCCGACAATCTGGTCATCCTCACCGAGCATCTGCGCTGCGCCGCGTTCGAGCTGCCCTTCCGGGTGGGAGAGGCCTTCGGGCGGTTCGCGTTCACCGAGGAGGTGCTGGCGATGCTGGCTGAGGAGGGCGAGGTGCAGCAGGCGGGCGACCGCTGGTTCTGGATGTCGGAGGAATATCCCGCGGGCGATGTCAGCCTGCGCACCGCTTCGCCCGATCGGGTGCTCATCATCCGCGCACAGGATGGGGCCACCATCGGCGAGATGGATCGGGAGACCGCGCCCTCACTGCTGCATCAGGGAGCCATCTATCTGCACGAGGGGCAGACTTTTTTGGTGGAGGCGCTGGACTGGGAGGCGGGACACGCGAGGGTGACGCCGGTGGAGGTGGATTACTACACCCGATCGGTGGGCAGCTCCCAGGCCGAGGTGCTGGCTGTGCATCAGCAGGCCGAGGAGGGGCGTCTGCTGAAGGGCTATGGCGATCTGGAGATCCGGTCGAAGACCACCGGTTTCCGCCGGGTCAAGCGCTGGACGCACGAAACCCTGGGCTTCGGCGAGGTGGATCTGCCCGAGACCGTGCTGGAAACCACCGGCTACTGGCTGGCCGTGGCCGAAGCGCTGGTGGATGATCTGCGGGAGATGAATCTGTGGGGCGGCGATCCTAACGACTACGGCCCCAACTGGCCTGAGCAGCGCGACAAAGCCCGCGAGCGGGATGGCTATCGCTGCACCGTGTGCGGTGCGCCCGAACGCCCGGGCCGCCAGCACGACGTCCACCACATCCGTCCTTTCCGATCTTTCGGCTACATCCCCGGCGTCAATGAGAATTACAAACTTGCCAACCGGCTGGAAAATCTGCGCACCCTGTGCCGCTCCTGCCACCGCAAGGTGGAGCGGAGCCAGCGGCTGCGTTCGGGCCTGGGGGGGTTGGCCTACCTTTTGCACAACCTGGCCCCCCTGCATCTGATGTGCGACCCCAACGACCTGGGCTATCTGGTCGATCCCAAAGCCAAACACACCGACCGCCCCACCATCATCCTCTACGACAAAGCCCCGGCCGGCATCGGCCTTTCCGAGCGGCTGTTCGATCTGCAGCCGCAATTACTGGCCGCGGCCCTGGATGTGGTGACGACCTGCGGCTGCAGCCGCGGCTGTCCCGCCTGTGTGGGTCCGGCGAGCGAGGCGTCCAAGGCTTTGGATTGGGATGTGAAGGCGCTGACCCGGACGCTGCTGAAATCAATCGCGTCTGGTTAACGCTAACATCGACGCTAATCCCCCATGTTACGCACCAGCCGATTGACCGCCTGATTCTGAAGCAAGACGCTTGTTGTCTAATAACAACAACGAACATGGAGGAACGTTGACAAAAATCCAGTCATCCTGTTTCCTCTATTTTCGTCTTATCGTCCATTCCTCTTTCGGCAGGCAACAAAAGGCGATAGTTTTCAACCGTAGTAGCATCAAATTGCATAACATCGGATAATCAAAAAAAGCCCCGCCAACAGGCGAGGCTTGCCCCAAAAAGCAACTGTGCAAATCAAGGTTTTTCAGTGGTGATATTCTCGGCTTTTACCCAACCAATGCCCGTAGGCGCATCGATGAGATACCATGTTTCGCCCTCATGGTCAATAACATCTTTAATCTCGACAGCTACTCCCCGTTCTTGCTGGGCAATGATGCGGATATCTCCGGGCTCCTTATAGAGATTCACCAAATATGCTTTTCCTGCTAAATAGACGATATCGCCCACTGTAGGACCGACATTCTCATCGCGCTTGCTCGGCTCTGCCTGGAGGTTTTCGGCCTTCACCCATCCCTGTCCTGCGGGAGCTTTAATCAAATACCAGGTGTCGCCATCCACTTGCGTGATGTCTTGGACTTCAACCTCAACTCCTTTTTCTTGTTGGGTGAGGATTGTAGTGGCTCCAGCCTCTTTGTAGATGCTGATCAGGTAAGCTTTGCCCACCAGAGTGGCTTTTGATCCTACAGGAATGACATCGCCTCCGACATTGGTTTTACCGCCCGGCGTGGCCGTCTTTTTGATAACGACAGCCCGAGATTCTTTCGCACGGGCCGTAGCTTCGGCTGGGGTAATGACCTCTCCCTTTTGGCAGGCAACCCCAGCCCAAATAATCATGCCAGCGAGCATAAAAAGCAGTAATTTAGGATGCAGTCGTTTGTTTTCTCGGTTCATAAGGATAACTCTTTCACGGAATAGGTTGGAAAAAGCAATAGTTATCAGCGGCCATGAATGCGCGGATCGATGGCGTCGCGAATGCCGTCGCCCATGTAGTTAAAGGCCAGGGTCAACAAGGTCAGCGCCGTGCCAGGAACCAACACCAAATGTGGGTTCGATTGGAGCCCTAAGTAGCCTTCGGAGATCATAATCCCCCAACTGGGAGTAGGGGGATTCACCCCCAAACCAATAAAGCTCAGGAACGCCTCCAGGCCGATGTAGCCAGGAATGGCCATGGATTCCAGCACCAGCAATGGGCCGATGATGTTGGGCAGCAGGTGTTTGAAGATGATGCGATTACTGCCAGCTCCAATGGAGCGGGCCGCTTCCACATACTCTTTTTTCTTGTGTGAAAGAATCTGGCCACGAGCCTGGCGGGCCATGCCCAGCCAACTGAGTGCGCCAATGGCGACAAACATGAAAAGTAACCCGCCCATAGCTTGATCCAGATTGATGAGCATGCCAGTAAACCCTGTCGCACCTTGCCGGGCCAAAGCTTTGAAGTAAACAGTCATAATAATAATGATGACCAACACTGGCAATGCATACAAAAAATCGACAATACGCATCATCACT
Organism: uncultured Caldilineales bacterium; assembly: GCA_964650295.1. Taxonomy (GTDB): domain Bacteria; phylum Chloroflexota; class Anaerolineae; order J102; family J102; genus M2005. The sequence goes on from CAZYSY010000029.1 coordinate 9,702, forward strand.
TCATCGGTTTTACCACCAAAATAGCCAGAAATGACGCCATAAATGGTGCCGATGATGAGGCTAACCGAGGAGCCGATGATGGCAACCAGCAAGGAGACACGGGCGCCATAGATGACGCGACTGAGAATGTCGCGTCCTAAACCATCTGCGCCCAAAATAAAGACGGTACAGCCAGCATCCAAGGGCGTGCCTTTCCAATGACACAGCTCATATTTATCCGTGGTGATGACATAAGGCGTCAGTGGTTTGGCTCGGGCGTAGGATGTGTTCTGCACATTGATGCCGTAAGGGGTGAACAGCGGGGCAAAAACAGCGACAAAAGCAACAATTATGATAAAAACAACGCTCACGATCGCCACTTTATTACGCTTGAACTCACGCACAGCATCGCCCATTGGGGAGCGCGGCTTACCTCGCAATTGGCCAAAACCATCTGCGAGCTGTTCTAACGAAGCATTTTCTGCTGCCATACTTTTCCTTCCAGATTAGAAAGTTAAAAGAACGTCAATAAACACTTATCAATCGGTTACTACCAATACAACTTGGACAAAAAGATACAAGTACGAAGGCTCGAAAAAAGGAAAGGACATTGCATTCTTGCCATTCCTGGCGTCTTGGCATCTTAGCGGTGAATGAAACCAGGTGCGCCAGCAGTTCTATCAATCGTAACGGATACGGGGATCGAGCCAGGCGTACATGATGTCGACCAACAAATTCCCCAACACCAGCATAATGGAGAAAATCAGCGTCAGGCTAGAGAGCAAGAAGTATTCTCGCTGCTCGATGCTCATCAAAAATTGGCGTCCCATTCCATTAAGAGCAAATATCTGCTCTACCACAAATGTGCCCGTAAGCACGCCCGCCAGCATCGGGCCTAATACGGTGGCTACAGGAATCAAGGAATTTTTGAGCGCGTGACGAACGATAACCACCCGCTCCTTCAAGCCTTTGGCGCGAGCGGTGCGGATATAATCCGACACCAGCACCTCCAATAAGCTGGCGCGAGTAAGCCGGGCAATACCAGCAGACATGGCCGTGCCCAGGGTGAACACCGGCAAGATTGCGTGCTTCCAAAAATCGACAGTAGGTTTAGGCAAAAAACCAAGCACCCAGGGCGGCTCCGCTCCCCAGAAGGCAATGGGCAGCACTTTCAACCACACGCCGAAGATAAGAATCAACACCGGCCCCAACACGATGTTATTGATGGAAACGCCCAAAACTGCTACAAAGGTGGAGGTGTAATCGATCCAGCTATTGCGCTTGAGTGCGGCAAAAATGCCAGCAGGAATTCCGATGGCGAAAGCCAGAATCACCGCCAGACTCCCCAACTGGATGGAGACAGGCCATGTTTGCGCCACGATGTCATTGACCGTCTGGCTACGCATACGCATCATTGGGCCAAGGTCGCCATGGGCCAGCATCACCAGGTAGTTCCAGAATTGAATATAGAGAGGCTGGTCCAGGCCAAATCGCCGCTCCATGATGATACGCATCTGCTCGGGCATGGCCTTCTCGCCAACATTAGAGAAAGGACCACCAGGTAAAGCGTGCACTACCCCGAAGGTAAACAAAACGATGGCGAAAATGACTGGAATCGAAACAAGCAATCGGCGAATGATATAACGGGTCATACCTTATACTCCATACGAGATGTGCCGGTTGAATTCTTATTCAAACCGCTCCACCTTACACTTGAAGCGACTTGAATAAAAGTTCAACCAAAGGGAAGGAGAGGGACGCCGGTGCGTCCCTCTCCTGGTGTTGCGAGCTTACTTGCCCATAGCTGCCATTTGGGCGGCCTGATCGATGGTCCAGTTGTAGAACTGTTCGCCACCGAAGAGGGCGCGAGGAGCGGTGAGCCAGCTGTGCTGCGCCACGAAAGCGATGCGCAGGTACAGCGGAGCGAAGGGCATTTCGCCCTCGGGGCCGAAGAATTTCTCTTCGATCTCGCGGTACATCTCAACGCGTTTGTCGGGATCGGTCTCTTCGCGAGCTTTCACGATCATCTCATCAATATCGTTGCACTCACGCTTCATGCGGTTGCCGGGGTTCTCGCACCACAGCACGTCGCCGACCCAGTTGTTCTCGTCGGGATAGTCGGGGCCCCAACCAAGCGTCCACATGTGAGGAGCTTCTTCGTCCGGCACGTCAGCGGCGGTCGCAGCCAACAGCTCACGGAAGGATTGCTGCTCGATCTGGATGACGTCCGGGCTGCAGCCAAGATGCTCCTGCCACTGCTGCTGAGCAAATTCAATCCAGTTCAATGTGGATTGACCACTGTAACCAAGTAGCGTAACAGTGGGGAAGCCTTCGCAGTTTGGATAACCGGCATCGGCAAGTTGCTGTTTGGCGAATTCGGGATCGAAACCAACGCCAACTTCATCAATGGGCGGAGCGCCGAAGATGCCAGGAGGCGCAAAGTGTTTCATGGGCAGCCCCTGTCCCTGACGCACTTCCTGCACGAACTTCTCACGATCGAAGGCGGCGCTAAAGGCGCGGCGGACGCGAGCGTCATCGAATGGAGGCTTGGTTTCGCGGAAGCCAAAGTAGAAGACAGCCAGATCAGGAACCTGCACGGTCTCGTCCTTATACTTCTCCAGATGCCCCTGCAGCTCAGCATCAGGAATGCCAGAAGTCTCGACCTCATTGTTCAGCCACAAGGCATAACCAGTGCTGGCGTCAGGCACAACATTGGTCACCATCTTCTCGATATTACCAGAGCCGTACATATCCTTGGGCATCAAGGGATTGCGCAGATAAGTGCGGCGCACGCCATGCACCCACTCATTCAGCACGAAACGGCCATCGGTGACGATGTTTCCAGCCTCAATCCATTTCTCGCCATTGGCTTCGATGGCCCATTGCGGCACAGCAGCCAGAGTCCACATCGGGGTCATGGAGAGGAAGTAGCTGGCGGGGAAGTTCAATTTGATCACCAACGTGGCATCATCGGGAGCTTCGACGCCGATCGCATCGATGAGTTCCTCAGGAATATTCGCTGGATCTTCGGCATTCAAGACATCCTCACAACCTACAATCAGAGGAGCCACGATGCTGCTGTAGTAGGAGCCCAGGTTGGGATCACAAGCGCGCTTAATGCCGTAAACGAAGTCATTGGCGGTGACGAAGCGGGGATTGCCTTCATCATCCACTTCCTGTGTGGTCTCGCCAGTGACAGGATTGTGCTTCACCCAGGGAATATCAGTGCGCAGATGGAAGGTGTAGGTCAAACCATCATCACTGATATCCCAGCTTGTGGCGGTCTCGGGAATGATCTCGGCTGTTTCGAGATCGTAGTTTGTCAGATGAACAAACAAACTCTCGATAGCGGTAATCGAGACGACATCTTCAGCCACCTGCGGGTCCAGGGTGGGGATATCGGTGGTGCTGTAACCACGCAGAGTGACGGGCTCGGGGGGAGGCGTCGGGGTAACTTCCTTCTCAACGACCTCGGTGACGACAACGGTCTTCTCGATTTCTTTCTCCACGACCTGGGTGACGACGACGGTCTTCTCGACGACCTTCTCGACGACCTCAGGGGTGGGCTGGGAGCAGGCGCTCAGCGCGATAACGCCGAGAACGAGCACCAATACTAAAATGATCCATTTGTTACGAGACATACTTCGATTCTCCTCCTGTGAGATGGAAGAATGATTTGCGCACATAGCGCAGGACGATGGTAACAATAGAGCAGCGCGCTAAGCTGCTATCATTACGAGAGATGCGATGGTCAGCTTTCTTTCACCTCCTTTTTCACAAGAAATAGGATTAAACGGGAAGACTGTTAGCAAGATATTTTACCAAGACAGTACGGATGTTGCACAACAACCGATGCAGGGATCCATCAACTGCTGATAACGACTAATAAAGATGGCAAGCCACCCAATGTTCCTTCTCGGGCGTGCCCAGATTCTTCCACTCCGGCTCCTGTTCCGCACAGATATCCATCACGCGCGGACAGCGGGTGCGGAAATTACAACCAGATGGAGGATTGGTGGGGGAAGGCACGTCGCCTTCAAGAACAATACGCTTCCGCTTTTCTTCGATGTAAGGATCGGGGATAGGCACAGCTGAGAGCAGCGCTTGGGTGTAAGGGTGTAGCGGCTCTTCGTAAAGGGTTTCGTGATCGGTCAATTCGACGATCTTGCCCAAATACATCACGGCCACGCGATCAGAGATGTGGCGGACCATGGAAAGATCGTGAGCAATGAAGAGATAGGTCAAACCAAGGTCGGCCTGGAGGTCTTCAAGCAGATTCACGATTTGGGCCTGAATCGAAACATCGAGAGCGGAGATGGGCTCATCCGCCACGATGAATTTGGGATTCACAGCCAGCGCCCGGGCAATGCCGATGCGTTGCCGTTGTCCGCCCGAAAATTCATGCGGATAGCGATTGACAAAATAGGGATTGAGTCCCACCAACTTCAGCAGCTCTTGCACTCGTTCTTGCCTTTCTTTACCTTTGGCAAGATTATGCACTTCCAACGGCTCGCCCACGATATTGCCCACGGTCAAACGGGGGTTCAGCGAGGCGTAGGGATCCTGGAAGATCATCTGCATTTCGCGACGCTGGCGGCGAAGGGTCTCCCCTTTCATCTCGGTCAGCTCTTTGCCCTCGAATTGAACGCTGCCCGCCGTTGGACGATAGAGCTGAAGAATCGCTCGCCCAGTCGTGGATTTGCCGCACCCTGACTCACCCACCAATCCCAACGTTTCACCACGTCGGATATTAAAAGAGACGCCATCCACAGCCTTTACATCAGCGATTTTTCGCTGGATGACAATCCCCTTAGTGATAGGAAAATACATCTTGAGGTTCTTGACCTCAAGCAAAACATCTTTTTGTTGACCATTATGATTAGACATAGATGCCACCTTCCTTGATATCTGTCACCACATTCTTCCAATTCCAGCAAGCCACACGTCGTGTCGGCGAGGTGGACTCAAGCGGAGGTTCTTCCTGTATGCATTGCTCTGTACGATATTGACATCGTGGTGCAAAAGGACAACCAGGAGGTAAATCAATAAGATCAGGAGGCAACCCATCGATGGGAATCAGACGTTTGTTTTTCCCCATATCCAAACGGGGCACCGAGCGCAACAATCCCAACGTATATGGATGATGTGGCTCAGCGTAAAGCTCGTGCACTTCGGCCTCTTCAACGATATGCCCGGCATACATGACGATGACGCGCTCCGCCAGGCCCGCAACAACGCCCAGATCATGGGTAATCCAGATAATGGCCATACCGATTTGCTCTTTCAGATTCTTCACCAAATCCACAATCTGGGCCTGAATCGTGACGTCCAGAGCGGTGGTGGGCTCATCGGCGATAAGCAGCTGGGGATTACAGGAAAGCCCCATGGCGATCATCACACGCTGGCGCATGCCGCCCGAATACTGATGCGGATAAGAATCAAGGCGGCTGGCTGCTCCCGGAATCCCCACCATCTCAAGTAATTCAATTGCCCGCTTGCGCGCCTGACTTTTATCCATCCCCAGGTGCAATTGCAGCGCTTCCATGATTTGTTGCCCAATCGTCAGCACCGGGTTGAGTGAAGTCATCGGATCTTGAAAAATCATGGCAATACGATTGCCACGAACCTGACGAACTTCATCATCAGTCATCTGCATCAAATCTCGTCCATCGAACCAGACCTCGCCAGCAACGATCTTACCCGGTGGTTGGGGGATTAGGCGAATAAGTGACATGACGCCGACGCTTTTCCCACTGCCGCTTTCTCCAACAATTGCAAGAGTTTCCCCCTCATTGAGCTTGTAGGAAATGCCATTTACTGCATGTACGACGCCATCCTGCGTAAAAAACTGCGTTTTCAGTCCTTTGACTTCCAGTAGAGCAGCCATTGACTCTCCTTAAATCATTTTCAAGGCTCAAGAACGAGCCAAAAAAGAACATCATAACCTGATGTGCGACTTTGACGTGCTAAAAAACGGGCGTTAATGCTTGGATCTGCCGTCCACCAAGCAGACGAAGGGACAACAAGATGAACGTGGAGGATGGAAGATGTTGTTTCTTGTCCATTTTGGTCTATGTTCGTCCAGATTCGTCGGCTTGTTTAGCGGAGATTGCTTGATCAGCCCGTTAATGTGCCAAAAAAAGTTGCACATTGGGTCATCACAAAAATTTACCGACGACAATATACAATTGTCAGATTATGAGTTTAGCATAAGAAAGAAAAATCTGTCAAACGAAACTAAAGACGTAAAGAGGCGTACAATCCCAGCGCCCCCCAATTCTACACCACCATATTCCGCGCTGGCGCCGCGTGGCGCTTCATCGAATCATACCCCGCAAAACATGCACACACCACCAAAATTCAAGGCACGCAGCAACTTCAAATTTATGGAAAACGGCCAAAAGCGTTTTGCTAAGGCCTTCCCACTTCCCTTCTACCCTCTCTCTCACTCTCTCCCAACTCTCGCCGCGCTCGCATTCGAGGGAGGGATCACATCATCTACAAAGATTTTTTGCTATCGCTGACCCCCTCCCCCCGTGCGACGGATGTCGTAACGGGGGCCAGAGGGTGGCCTCGAGCAAAGACAAATTTAAAACCGCTGCAACGCACGGATGTAGCTTTTGCACTCTCGAAAGCCCTTACTGCGGAGGTGCGTTCCAATTTCGGGGAATTTTGTCTAATAATGCACAGACCAATTGAACTTGAGCTCTGCCACTGTGGTAGGATTTTTTATCATTTTGTGTGATGTTGCTAGATACCTTCCCAAGGATGACTGCGGTATAATACCAACAAGCCCACCTTCACATGCTGGATTATTTCATCCCACCGCCCCAATTCGATGATCTCCTTTTTTAAAAAACACCCATCCTGGTTCGCTAGCGCCATCCTCTTGATGGCCATCCTTTTCGCCTATATCATCACCATGCCACCCGACATCCTCCCTGGCGACAGTGGTGAATTTCAGGCCCTCATCCCGGTGGGCGGAGTGTTGCACCCGAGCGGCTATCCGCTGTATCAGCTTTTGGGGAAGATAGAAACGACCCTGATGCCCATTGGGACCATCGCCTGGCGCGTGACGATGCTTTCGGCTATCTTTGCCACAGCAGCGGCGGCCGCAACTATGTTACTCCTGCGAGAATGCCAGTTGGACACGCCCCTAACCGCACTAGGCGGAGCCGTGGTGGGACTGATGCCAATGTTGTGGCGACAGGCCATTATCGCCGAAGTTTACACGCTGGCGGTATTGCTCCTTCTACTGGTGTGGTGGGCCGGATGCAGACTATATCACGGAAAAAATGGGTTGATGCTTCTGGCTTTACTTGCCGGGCTGGCCATGAGTCACCATCTCATTCTGACGGCAGCGCTGCCCTGGCCATTTTTGGCGCTATGGCGACGCCAGGATGAGCGTCGCCCTCAAAACGTTCTGGCTGCGATCGCACTTTTCCTGACCCCGTTCAGCCTTTACGGCCTGACCTTTTTCCACGCCCGTCAGTGGATGACCGTTTTTCCAGGCAAGACATTCGGGTTTCCCGACGCGGTGGTGCGGGGATATGTCTCTCCCTTTTGGCTCGCTGGATTTTTCAACTATGTCACCGGAGGCGCCTACACCGCTTCAGACAGCGGTCTTTGGCAACTAAGCGATTTCAATCTTCGCGAGATGGCGCAATTGATTTTTCGTTGGAGCAACGCCAACATCACCTGGCTGGGCATGATGCTGGCACTGATTGGAGTGGCATGGATGCTGCGTCGCCAACGATTCCTTCTAGTGATGACCCTGCCCACCTTCCTCATTGTTGCACTCTTTTCAGCACGCTACCATCTTGTCTTCCACGAAGAGACAGGTTTCTTTTGCGTTGCACTCACAACCATGGATCTGTGGATCATCTTTGGCGCTCACGCCATCTGGGAACGCCAAACCGGAAAAGCCCGATTATTCCCCATAGCCTTGCTCATCCTATTGGTGACCCTGGAGGTGTTCGCTTTTCGAGAACATCCCACCTATTGGCCAGAAATGCAACCCTATGGCCCAACCCCGCGCACCTGGGCGACAACAGCGCTCACCACCGCCGAACCTGATAGCATCATCTTTGGAGATTGGGGATACATCACCCCCCTACGATACATGCAATTTGTCGAACACATGCGAGAGGATGTGATGGTGGTGCATGCACCATTGGGCGACGCGGCGTTCATGGAGGAACTGCTGCAGGATACGGAGGCGATAGGGAAAAAGGCGTACCTCTTGCAGCCCAGCCCAGAACATGGCCCAATTCTTAGGCCTGCAGAACCGTAAGATGTCTCAATTCGACGTCACGCTCCAGGGAGTCATCGAGCGCCTCACCTTCCATAATCCCGAAAATGGCTACACCGTGGCCAAGGTGGCGACGCGGCGCGGGCTGGTGACTGCAGTGGGTTCCATGGCGGGCATCCACGTAGGCGCATCGGTGGAGATGCGAGGCGAGTGG
>CAZYSY010000030.1:0-29777 GCA_964650295.1 uncultured Caldilineales bacterium
CAATGCCCGGCGTTCTCGCCCGTGGGAGATTTTGCAGGGGGGCGTGGAGGCCATTGACTCGGGCGGGGATGGCATCAATGTGTGGGCGGAGATGAATGCCGGTTTTCGCCTGCCCCTGGACATTAGTCCCGAGGCCATGCGACAAACGCTGCTGGCGGTGGCCGCGGCCCATGAGGTGCAGCTTGCGTTTGGCGGCGGCGAGCCCGCGTATCGCTCGGGCAAGAATTCGGCGTTGGTGCGGGCATTTCTGCGGGCCATTCGGGCGCAAAATGGCAAACCTGGCTTCGTGGTCAAGACCGGCACTTCCGATATGAATGTGGTGGGCCCGGTGTGGAATGTGCCCATCATTGCCTACGGCGCGGGGGATAGCGCGTTGGATCACACGCCCGAGGAGCACATTGTCATCGCGGAGTGGGCCCGCTCGGTGGCGGTGCTGACCGACGCTCTGGAACATATAATGGATGATGGGTAGTGTTTCAACGGATGGATTGCAAACGATTGTTTTCCTTTTGCGTGCTATTGTCTTTCTGTTGAGATGAGCGTAAAATGCGAAGCATGAACGCACACAGCAAGTTTATGATCTGGTTTATTCTGGCATGGATGATGTCTGCCGCGGGTGGGGCCCTTGCCATGCCTGTAGAGCCGATCTGGCCAGGGCTGTCTCATCCTCCCGCCCTGGTGGAAATGCCCGGAGATGTCATTACCCCCCCTCCGGTTTATGGCTATCAGGTGTTGTCAATCTATCCACACGATGCCCAGGCGTTTACTCAGGGTTTGGTTTACTGGCAGGATGGTTTTTATGAGGGAACTGGTCTGCATGGACGCTCATCGCTGCGGCGTGTGGATTTAAAAACTGGTCAAATCGCGAACGTTCTGAATTTGCCTGCCCAGTATTTTGGCGAGGGTGTGGCAATGGTGGATGATCGCCTCTATCAACTTACCTGGCAATCTCATGTGGGATTCATTTATGATCGGGCAAGTTTCAGGCTGTTGGGCCGCTTTCAATATCCCACCGAGGGATGGGGATTGACTTACAATGGGCAGGAATTAATAATGAGCGACGGCTCGCCAATGCTCTATTTTCTTGATCCAAAAACCATGAAGCCCGTTCGCACCTTGTTGGTGCATGATGATTCAGGCCCAGTGGCAAAACTAAATGAGCTTGAATACATTGATGGCGAGATTTACGCCAACGTGTGGCAAACCGATCGGATCGCCCGTATCGATCCTCTGAGCGGCTGGGTCTTGGCGTGGATCGATCTCAGAGGCCTGTTACCACCGGCAGATCGCCTGGGCGCAGATGTACTCAATGGTATTGCCTGGGATGAAGAAAATAGGCGTTTATTCGTCACTGGCAAGCTCTGGCCTAAACTGTTTCAGATCGAACTGCTTCCTCCCAAACACGTTTCAAACTAAAAACAACCGATCTACGTCGAGCGGATGAGATTGTGGGTACGCAGAGTTGCATATTTGCCTGAGTAATTTTTTGCTCTCCCGCCTGGTTCGTGGCTCACTGTCGGCGTTGGTTGTTGATCTACAAATTGAAATGCGTCTCTTACTCCAAGGCGTTTGCCGTTTGGAAACGCGTGGGATAAGATAAAAAGGCGTGGTTCAATGTACATCACAAATGTGATTATATTATTGTTAACCCGTGTGCAACTTTTTGTGGCACACCAGCGGGCAGATCAAGCAATCTCCGCAAAACAAGCCGACTAACATGGACGAACGTTGATGAATACAGATGGTGGTTCGTTTCGTTCACCTTTGTCTTTTCGTCTAGTTGCCTGGCACAAATTAGCTTTGACCGCCGTCATTGGCCGAATGAATTCGGTTCTGGGGGCGCAGCCCCCTCCTTTGCTTCCTCCCCCGCTCCGAGACGGGGGGGAGGAGATGTGGAGAGGAATTGCCTGTGCCACCCGTCCCCCTGCGGTGCGGGGACGGTTCCCGACCGCGAGTTTGAATCTATATTTTTGAAAGAAGGGCTGTCAGCGCAGACTGACAGGCGGCCGGAGGCCCTCAGTCCTGATTTCAATCGGTGGGCAACTGGGCATGAAATTTGTGTCAGGTTGCTAGTCTTTTCGTCAATCTTCGGCTGATGAGTTGTATTCGACTCCCATGTTCATTCAAATTCATATCGTCAACTACTCAATTTATCCCTGGAGGTCTGTAAATGGCTCGAAAGCCCATGTCCAATATCGATGCCGCCTGGCTGCATATGGACGATCCCACCAATCTGATGATGATTACCGGGTTCTTCGAGTTCGCCGGACCTTTGGATTATGAGCGCTTGAAGGCTACGGTAGAGGTGCGGATGGTCAGACGCTGGCGACGTTTTCGCCAGCGCGTGCGTGAGTCGCGGCTTCCTCTGCGTGGTCCCTATTGGCAGGATGATCCCTACTTCGATATCGACAACCACATATTCCAGATCGGCCTTCCTTCACCAGGGGATGATGCCACCCTGAAAGAGATGATAAGCAAGTTGGCCAGCAAACCTCTGGATACAAGTAAGCCTTTGTGGGAATTTCATCTTGTGGAAAATCTGGCGAGCGGCGGCTCGTTTTTGGTTGTGCGTCTGCATCATGCCATTGCTGATGGCATTGCCTTGATGTCGGTGCTGATGACGCTGTGCGATGTCACGCCCGACGCCCCATGGCCCAAGCCTGAATCTGAGAAAGCCCATCGCCGTCGTGGAAATTTGGTGCGCTCTTTGTTTTACCCCGCGGCTAATCTCTTTGCCGCCACCAAAACCATGGCTGATGAGGGGCGCTCTATGCTCTCTGATCCGGACCATCTGACCAAGAGATTGTCTCAGGCCAGGGCTTTTGCTGAACGTTTCGCACGACTTGCATTGCTCCCGCCCGACGCCCGCACGATTTTCAAAGGCAGTTTGGGGCGCAAGAAGGTGGTGGCATGGACTGCAGACCTGCCATTGGAGGATGTCAAGCAGGTGAAAACGGCCCTGGGCGTGACGGTCAATGATGTATTGATGGCAGTAGTGGCTGGAGGATTGCGTGATTATCTCATCTTTCGGGGGCAAAATGTGCCCGACAACCTTAATATCCGGGCCATGGTGCCAGTGAATTTACGTCCATTAGAACAAGCAGCCAAACTCGGCAATTATTTTGGTCTGGTCGTGATGTCTCTCCCTCTAGGTATAGCAGATCCTTTGCAGCGTGTCGCCGAAGTGAAGCGACGCATGGATGATTTGAAGAACTCTCCTGAGGCGGTGGTGGGCTATACGTTGCTTGAGATCATGGGCATGACCCCGGCCCAGATCGAAAACCTGCTGGTGCAATTTTTTGCCATGAAGTCAACCCTGGTGCTAACCAATGTGCCTGGTCCCAGACAAAGGCTTTATTTTGCTGGCAGCCGTATCGAACGCATCATGTTTTGGGTGCCGCAATCAGGACGATTGGGTATGGGAATCAGCATCTTTAGCTATGCAGGTGCGGTCAATGTTGGCGTTATGACCGATCACTCACTTGTCCCTGATCCCGACTCTATCTCTGGGTTCATCGAGCAGGATTTCGCCCGTATGTTGGCCAAAACCAAAGAAGTGCAGGCTCAACAGGAGCAAATTTCTTCATCTCCTGCTGTAGGTTTGGTTCAAGACGTGGTCATTGATGCGGAGGATGAAGAGGCCGAGGGGGATCAACGTTGCATGGCTATCACCAAGGCAGGTCATCGTTGCAAGAACAAGGCGCTGCCCGGCTCTCAGTATTGTCGCATTCATGCTCATCTGGCATCCGAACCTGATTGATGTCCCAGCGTAATTTTTTCGAGAAAGTTTGGCTCATCACCCTTCAAATCCCGGCGGGGAAAGTCACCTGGTACGGGCATATTGCAGAGATGCTGGAGTCGCCCGGCGCCGCCCGAACAGTAGGGTGGGCTCTCAACGCATTAACGCCCGAACAATCTCATGTCATCCCCTGGCAACGGGTCATCAACAAGGCAGGTCGCTGTTCCATCCGCAATGAGAAACATGGATCGCAAGATCAGCAATTACGCCTAGAAAGTGAGGGCGTTGAGTTCGACGAGCACGGTTATACGGACTTCGGACGATTTGGCTGGGCGGGCCTTGACCCTGACGTGGTGGCGTGGGTGTTGGAAAATGTGTCTTTGCCATGGGAGTGATCTGGATCTCCGGGTGCTTTGATAGCTTGGTGGCGATTAAGTGAGCTCCCAAAAGTTGTTTGACTTTCTTTGACTTGTTTTGTAACGACGTCAAGCCGAAAAGAGGAAGCTGGATGAAGACAACCCTCTACTTGCGTCTACCTTGGTCTACATTCGTCATGTGACAGGTCATCAGATTTCTATCAGAAGTTAAGTAGATGTGCATTTAAAACTTGAGAAAAGCGCCTACGCATATTGACGAACATAGACGATAGTTCGCTTCGTCCACCTTTGTCTTTTCCTCTATCTTCGTCTGATGAGTTGGAAGCATCTCCAAAGTTTATTTCAAATTCATATCATCAACTACTTAAGACATTTTCTGGGGCTACTTAACGCAGGATTTTTGGTTTGATTAACCATTGTAGATGTGCATCATGCGGTCCCACCTCTGACCAACTGGAGGTATGCAGACGCAGGCTGGCGATGGCTGCCGTTGGCATACGCACATTACCCCCACACAATAACGCTATCACGTCCTCCATGCCTGGATTGTGACCCACCATCATGGCCTTTTCCACCTCCTTCGGCAGATTTTGAATCACCTCCATGAGCATTGATGGCGAAGCTAGATAAATGCGTCGATCCTGGCGCATCTGTCCGGCGAAAGTTCGCTCACGGGCAATGGTTTCTGCGGTTTGGCGGGCGCGTAGAGCCGGTGAAGTGATGATGATTTCGGGCAGGAGTTGGCGAGAAGCCAAAAACGCGGCCACACGGGGGGCGTCGCGCTGTCCACGTTGATTCAGGGGGCGCTCGAAATCAGAAGAGTACTGAGCGCCCCAATCTGATTTTGCATGACGCATGAGCAGCAAAGTTTTCATTGCAACTCCTTGGGCGGAAGAGCATCGGTGACTGAGGAGAAGACTTTGGCCACGGCTGCTGCGCGGCTGTTTACATCTAATTTGCTAAAGATGGCCCGTAAATGGCGTTTGACCGTATTAGGCGAGATGACTAAAGTTTGGGCGATAGCTTTGTTGCTGAGCCCCGCGACCATGAGATCAAACACCTCGCGCTCGCGTGGCGAAAGGCGACGTAGCAATGACTGTTGGCGGGCGTTGATGGCTGCCAACGCGGCATGTCGGGCCAGTAATACCAGCACTTTTTTATCCCAATCGGAGGACGGCAGCGATTTTTCTGGAGTGGCGAAAATACTCAGAACGCCCAGAGGCGGCCCTTTTTCTGTTGCTAGCAAGGGCGAGGCCAAACCTCGAGGCCATCTCGCACCGGGAAGTGTAATCGTGACTGGTCCCCGTGCTTGCAATGGTGGCGACAGGGAAGGAAGTGCACCATCGCGGGGTTGAAATGTAGTCGGGCTGGTCACTTGTAGCGCCAGGCGACCATTTTGTTCCAACCAGAGTCCTGCAGTCTCTGCCCCCAGTAATTCGCGAGCCAGTTGCACCACGCGACGATACAATTCTGCGGGCCGTGCGGCCAGAAGACGGGCGGAAAGCTCCTGCAACGCGTCCAGCAGACGCATCTCTTGTATGGCAATCACCGCCTGGATGGCTAACGATTGCAATAACAACGCGTCTTCCTCGCTGAATGCGCCTACTTCCGGACTCTCCAGATTGAGCATCCCCTCCAACTTGCCACTAGCGCCGATTAGCGGCGTCACCAGCTCCGAGCGCATGATTAGCTTTTTATCCAGTGGATAGTACAGGTCTTGCCAGGAGGGATCTCGCACATCCGCAATGCAAAGGGTTTGGCGAGCCACGGCGGCCCGACCTGTGATGGTGCTGTTATCCAGAGGCAGTGCTTCGGTATGGGGATGCCCCATGTCTTCACCCGCAACCGCTCGCGTCACTAGACGGGCGCCCTCCTCATCCAACAACCGAAAGATACCGTAGCGCGCCCCGGTCACTTCCAATGCCATCTGCAAAATTGCTTCCAGGGTTTCCTCAAGTTGCAGGCGAGAGGAGATGAGCATATCTGCCCGGCGTAGGCGTTCCAACTCTTCCTCCTTGCGCCGGATGTTCTGCTGCCATCGCTCTCGCTGCTGCACCAGCTCTAATGCAGATGAAGCGTGAATGGCGATGTTTTCCAACATGGCCTGTTGCTCGGGAGTGAGCCTCTGGCCCTGAGACAACGTCAATATCAAGGCGCAATTGCGAATGGGGATGGCAATGACGTTTTCCTTCTGCAATGGCTTCGCGGCCGACGTTGTCGGCTCAATGCGTACATCTTTAGCTAAGGGCAGGATGCGGGCGATGAGCCATGCAATTTGCTTTCGCGCTTGATCCACATCCAACTGCACATTTTTTCCCACGCGGTTGATGGCCTGGGCTGTAGTGTTAAGTTCTGTCAGGGTGACGGGAAGGTTCGTGTTAGGCATGGCGTAGTGGTTTGGGATCAGAAAAATGATCCTCATTATACCAATTTCAATGGCACACAAAAAAACGCCCGACGCGGGGTCGGGCGGGATAGATTGTGTTGCGAGTGGGAGTCAGGCGTTGTAGTAGAGTAAGAATTCGTAGGGGTGTGGGCGTAGGCTGACAGGACCGACCTCCTCCTCCATTTTGTAGGAGATATAGGCGTTCAGTAAGTCTTGGGTGAAGACGTCGCCTTCCAGGAGGAAGTCCTTGTCTGCGTCCAGCGCATCCAGGGCTTCGTTGAGCTTGCCAACGGTAAGCTGCACTTTGTTGATGTTTTCTTCTTCGAACAAGTCGGTTTCGGCGGGCTCGCCGGGGTCGATCTGGTTGCGGATGCCGTCTAAACCCGCCATGAGCATGGCGGCAAAGGCCAGATAGGGGTTGGCGGTAGGATCAGGGCTGCGGAATTCGACACGCTTGGCCTTGGGCGATTGAGAGTACATGGGAATACGGCAGGCCGCGGAGCGATTGCGAGCCGAATAGGCAATGACAACAGGCGCTTCGTAGCCTGGGACTAGGCGGCGGTATGAGTTGGTAGTGGGAGCAACAAGCGCCAGCAGTGCGTTGATGTGTTTGAGAATGCCGCCAATGTACCATAACGCCATCTGGCTCAGACCCGCATACTCATTCCCTGCAAAAAGAGGTTGTCCATTCTTCCATAGACTCTGATGGGTGTGCATACCCGAACCATTGTCTGCGTAAATGGGTTTGGGCATGAACGTGACAGTCTTGCCAGCCTTGCGAGCCACATTTTTGACAATATATTTGTAAAGCTGCACATGATCCGCCATTTTCACCAGAGGGCCATATTTCATATCGATTTCACATTGGCCAGCGGTGCCCACTTCGTGATGGTGTACTTCTACTTCCAGACCTGCATCGATCATGGTGCGTACCATTTGTGAACGCAATTCTTGTAGTGTATCCACCGGCGGGACTGGGAAATAACCACGTTTGTGGGGGATGGAGTGGCCAAATCCGAAAATACCATTATTCCACGGTCCTTCCACACTATCGATTTGATACGCCGACGAGTACTCGCCCGCGGAGTACATAATCTGATCGAAGATAAAAAATTCGGCCTCAGGTCCGAAATAGACGGTATCGGCAATACCGGTGGAGCGCAGGTAATCCACGGCTTTGCGGGCCACATAGCGCGGATCGCGAGAGAAAGGCTCACGGGTGATGGGATCGTACACATCGCAGGTGAGGCTGAGGGTGGGCATCTCAGCCACCGGATCGATGATAGCGGTGTTTGGGTCCCCCAATAAAATCATGTCGCTATTTTCAATGCTCTGAAAACCACGAATGGAGGAGCCATCGAAGCCCATTCCCTCTTCAAAGGCCTGCTCCGCACTGAACGCCTCGACAGGCATGGAAAAATGCTGCCATTGCCCAAAGAGATCCGTAAATTTGACATCAACGATTTTGAGATCATGCTCGTGGATCAGTTTCATTACATCTTTTGCATTCATGACAAACTCCTATTCTGAAAATAATTCGTGGAGCGTAGATAACACGCAGTAAAAGCGGACCTTCGCGGATAAAAGGTTAATGTTGCACAATTTGATTGGACTACAGGCCGGGAGGCCATCAATCCATCGAACAATTGATTCTTTTAGATTTCAGGAGACACAGCCTTCGGGAGGAATATGCACCGTCGCACTTGTTCCCATAGGCCCAAGTATACGCGTCTTCTCCGGCTCTGACCATGACCCAAATGGATCATTTTCGGAAAAAACTCGTAAACGCCGCGACTATTCTTTCTGTTTAGGGTTATTCTAGTGTGGGCGTTGCCGCCTCAGTTATGACTTTTGTCTGTTCGGACCGAGTGAAGTCGTTACTGTTTTGCAAGAATCGTCGAACATGCTAAAATCAGTTTGGCCTTTTTCATATCCCGAATACACCAAAGCTAACTCTTTTCTATTTTTTGGAGGAAATTTATGACTGTCGAAGAACGTGTAATCGAAATTATTGTCGATCAATTGGGCGCAGATCCAGCCGAAGTATCCATGGAATCCCGTTTCCGTGAGGACCTGGAGGCCGATAGTCTGGATTTGGTCGAGTTGATGATGGCTTTCGAGGAGGAGTTCGGCGGAGAAATCTCTGATGAAGAAGCTATGAGCATCGAAACCGTTGGACAGGCTGTGGAGTTGCTGAAGTCCTACGGCGCCGAATAATCGTTCTTACATTCATTTGCGCTTTATTCCGAGCACCGGGCGTTTTACGCTCGGTGTTTTGGTTCTCAACGCATGATTTTGGTTCGTCCTATGCTTACTCCAAACTCTACAACAGCCATCATCCTGGCCGGAGGGGCCAGCAGTCGCATGGGGCGCAACAAGGCTTTGCTGCAATGGCAGGGAAGGCCTTTGGTGGCGAAGGTCGCCGATGTGCTTTCAGATCTTACCGAAGAGATCGTAGTCGTCTCGAATGAGGCCGAGCCATACAGGTTTTTGAATGTTCCCATTGTGCCAGATGTACAACCTGGCTATGGGCCGTTGATGGGGCTGTATTCGGGACTGAGAGTCGCCCGTGGTGAGCTGGCCGTGGCTGTGGCTGTGGATATGCCTTTTCTCTCCGCACCGTTGCTTTCCTATCTCCTGGCACAGGCCCCAGGCTACGATGTGGTCATCCCCCGCGCCCAGAACCGGTTGCATCCCCTGTGTGCAGTGTATCGTCGGTCCACCTGTCTGCCCGCCATCGAACAGGCGGTCGCCTATGGGCGCCGTCGTATCATCTCTTTTCATACAAACGTGCTGGTGCGCCAGGTTGATGAGTCTGAGCTGCGGCGCATTAGCCCCGATTTGCGGGCGTTGATGAATGTGAACACACCCGCTGAATTGGCCGCAGCCCGGGCCTTGATGCAAGGGTGAGGGCATCATGGACAACCTGATGCTCTTCCCCCGTCCAGGCATTCTGGGACGCAAGCAGCGCCATCTCTCTGTCAACCAGCGCCTTGCGAACGGGAGCGTTTCAATTTCGGGGTAGTTTATCAACGTCGTCGGGTTATAGTTCCGGCGGGAGAGCAAAAATGTGCACATGCGAGTCTGTGACTCGCTGGCCTGACAACCCCAGTCGGTCTACATCGAGTGAGTGCATCTATTTTGAACCGCACCCATTGTCAGGACATGGTTCAATGTTGGGCGCTTTTCTATTTTGCCGGGCGGATTGCGAATCCGCCCTGGGGAGCTCCGCTCCGGAGCCGGATTCATCAGGCGGGATGGTAATGATTGCCCCCATTTTGAAACGCACTCTTGCGAACCGTTCTGAGCAAGCTCAAAAAAGCTATGCGACTATTCATGTTCCCTGATTAGCCACGAAGGATACGAAGGGGGTGAAGAAGGAAATATCTTCTTACAAATTTGTTAGACTTTCGTTGACTTGTTTTGAAACGACGCCAAGGCGAAGATGGACGAAGAAGATCGATCACCTTCGTCAACCTTCGTCCATGTTCGTCAATATTCGCAGCGCTTTTCTCAAGTTTCAAATGTGTATCTACTTTTGTGACCATTGAGCATAAAAGCTCATACCAGCGCCCGCCCGCCATCGATGAAATACACCGCGCCCGTGGCGAAGTCCATCTCGATGAGGAAGGCGACGGTTTTCGCCACATCCTCGGGCGAGCCGATGCGTTTCAGCAATGAATTTTCCTCCGCCCAACGGCGTTTGGCCTCGGTGGCATTGGGCGGAAGCAACACTGTGCCCGGAGCAATGGCGTTCACCCGCACGGCGGGGGCCAGCTCCGCGGCCATCACCCTTGTCAGCGCCACCAGACCCGCCTTACTGGCGGCGTGATGTGCATAATTAGGCCAGGTCTGATAAGCCGAATGATCGGTGATGTTGATGATCACCCCTTCGCCCTGGGCCAGCATGTGGGGAGCCACGGCCTGCGAGCACAGAAAAGGCCCGGTCAGGTTGACGTCCAGGGCCGAACGCCAATCTTCGTATGTGATCTCGGTGAAGGGCGCGTTTAGCCAGACCGAGGCGTTATTCACCAACACATCCACTCGCCCAAAGCGCTCGATGACCTGCTCGATCACCTGTTTCGGTTGTTCCGGATACAGCACATTCAGAGGCAGCGCCAACGCCTGCGCGCCCAGCTCCCGTATCTCGGCCAGGGTTTGCCTCCAGGGCTCGCTATCATCCAGATAAGTGAATGCGATGTGTGCGCCACGCGCTGCCAGCGTCAGGGCGATGACCCGCCCCACGCGCTGCGCCGCACCAGTAATGAGAATGATACGGTTATCGATGTTCATAGCTTCTCAACGTTGCGTGTGCGCCCGGCTGCGAAACCAGGCATGGTAAAAAAGTGCAGCACTTATTCTGTGTCCGGTGATGTGGCTACACGCCCGCCCGTCGCCACAATGCCCGGGCGGCTTTGCGGCACTCATCCAACAGCGCCTCCTCGTCCAACATCGTCACCTGGCCCGCATCCAGCAGCACTCGCCCATCGACGATGACTGTATGCACATCGGGGCCGTTGCAATTGTAGACCAATGCGCTGGCGGGGTGGTGCACAGGCATGATGTGGGGTTTGTTCAAATCCACGAGGGTGATATCGGCCTTGAAGCCGGGGGCTAATTGGCCTACATCGGTGCGGTTCATGACGCCAGCGCCTGCGACGGTGGCCATGCGCAAAATGTCGTTTGGCGCGAGCGCAGTGGGATCGCCACTGCCAACCTTGGCCAGAAGAATGGCGGTCTTCATCGTCTCCAACACATCCTGCGAGTTGTGCGAAGCCGAGCCATCCGTCCCCAGCGCCACCGCAATCTCGTGCTGCAAGATGGTGGGGATGGGCGCAATGCCCGAAGCCAGATACATGTTGCTGGTGGGACAGTGCACCACGGTAGAACCAGACGCGGCGATGAGGTCGATTTCAGTTTCGTTGACATGCACGCAATGCACCAACTGCACATCAGGCCCGAGCGCATCCAATGAGGCCAACCATTCGATGTGCCTCATGCCCGTCCGCTTCAGCATCAAATCGATCTCGTCTTGAGCTTCGGCGATATGGATATGGGTGGGAACCCCGCGCCCACGCGCCCAGGCTACGCTGCGCTGCATGGTTTCATCCGAGCAGCGCCAGGGCGCCATCGGGCCATTGGCGATGGCGATGCGACCATCGTTCGCGCCGTGCCAACGCCGGTGCAGGCGATCGAGTTCTGCGATGATCGCGTCCGGTTCCTCCGCAGATGCGCCCATATCCACCCAGGAGCGGGCCAGTTGAAAACGCAATCCCACCTCTTCCGCCGCACTCAAAGCAGCGTCGGCAAACGCGGGTCCGGGCATCTTGTGATGTTGGGTTACCGCAGTGACCCCCGCCTTCAAATTTTCAACCAGGCCCAGCAAGCTGGCCAGACGCAACTCCTCCGGGCTCATGGTCGCCTGAATAGGCCACATCACCTGCCGCAACCATTGCAACAACGACTTGTCGTCCCCAAATCCGCGCATAAAAGTCTGTGCAAGATGGGTGTGCGCATTGACCAGGCCCGGCGTCACCGCCATGTGCATGGCGTCGATCACGCGATCGGCCCTTGCTCGCGCATCCGCTGGCGCGTCGCCCGCGCCCACAGCGGCGATGCTATCCCCAACCATCAGCAACCACCCGGGCCAATACACCTCCAACGCCCGGTTCATGGTCAAGATTGCGCCATTTTCGATGAGAATTGCACTCATTTCTTCAACACCACCACAGAAGGACGCTCGATCAATTGCTTCATCCGCTGTAAAAACCGGGCCGCAGGGCCGCCGTCGATAATACGATGATCGAAACTCAGGCTCAACGTCACCATTGGACGCAACGCCACCTTTCCATGCACATCCACCGGCCGGGAATGAATACGGCCCACGCCCAGAATGGCCGCCTGGGGTGGGTTGATAATGGGCGTGAAACCATCGATCTCAAATCCCCCCAGGTTGGTGATGGTGAACGTGCCGTTGGTCAAATCATCGGGCAGGCTTTGTCCCGCCAGCGCCCGAGCAATCAAGACGTTGCTACGCTGCTGTATCGCCGCCACATCTAGCGTATCGACATGATGGATGACCGGGGCCAGCAATCCCTGCACCGTATCTACCGCCAGGGCGATATTGATGTTGGCGTAAATCCTTATCTCATCATCGACCAGACATGCGTTGATGCCCGGATGCTCCTGCAAAGCCCGGGCCGCCAGCGCGATGAGCAGCGAGTTGTATGCGATGTTGAGCTCCCCCGCGAGCTCCTCGTTGATTTGCCGCCGCACGGCCACCAGAGCCGTGGCGTCGGCCTCGGTGTGCAGGGTGACATGAGGCGCCGCAAAAGCGCTCTTGCTCATACGCCGGGCGATGACGGCGCGCACCCCACTCAAGCGCGTGCGACTGCTGTATCGCCCATGGGGTGGCGGTTCTGGAGGCGAGAGGGAGGGGGCCCGTTGCGTCGCAGCAAGCATTGTCCTCGCCGCGGCCACAACATCATCGCGCATAATGCGTCCTCCAGGACCTCTTCCCCGCACATCATCCAAAACGATGCCCAGGTCATCGGCCAACCGTTGCGCCAGCGGCGATACACGCTGGCGGTCACCTCGGCTGACCTCTTGCTGCGTTTGGGTGATGGCTTCCTCGACATCCTCCAACTGCACCCGCCCATCGGGCCCGCGGCCGGGGATCGTAGCGAGATCGACCCCCAGCTCGCGGGCGCGACGCCTGGCAGCGGGCGTCGCCAGAGGCTCCTGCTGCGGCCTCATCGCGGCTATGGCATGCTCTGCATCGGTGCGCAAAATCGCCACCGGTTCGCCACAAGGCGCGGTCTCGCCCGCTTCGACCAAAACCTGCTCCAAAACGCCATCAGCCGGAGCCTCGAACTCCATCACTGCTTTTTCGCTTTCGAACAGAAAAAGAATTTCGCCCATGCGCACAGGTTCGCCTGGCTGCTTCAGCCATTCGATCACCGTGCCTTCGGTCATGGTCAAACCCAGTTTGGGCATAAGGATTTTCATCAGATGCGTTCTCCGAGACGCGTTGCGCACGTTTCGTCGGTGTGAACGAAAAAATGCCACGCGCAGCAACTCGTTAGAAATACTTGCTCAGATCCACCATGGGATAATGGACGCGTTCACCATAATCGCGGCGTTCACGCTTGTAGGTGGCGTCGATACCCAATTTGGCGGCCACACCGCGCCGATCCGCAACAGGATCCATCTCATGCCCCTGGGCTCCGGGCACGATAAATGTGTCTCGGGTCCAATCCACTCGATTGGTCAGCGCCCATAACACATCGCCCGGATCATGGATGTCGATATCCTCATCCACAACGATGACATTGCGGATGTTGATGTGGGCGGTCATGGCGGCCATGGCCAGGTTCTTTGGCTGTCCCGGATTGTCCCGTCTGATTTGAATGATGGCCAGGAAGCCATTGCCATAGGGTGGGATGTGAACATCGGCGTTGGGATGGAGATGGCGCACGAAGCGGCGCAATAGCGGCTCGCGGGGCAGTACATTGCCAAGATAGATGTGTTCGTACCAACCGGGGATGATGGTCTGGAAGATGGGATTATCTCGCCAGCAGATGGCCGTAACTTCGAACGTGGGACTGTTCCACAACTCGCCATGATAGCCGTGGAATTCAGCCAGTGGACCTTCGGGCTGGCGTTGGGCTGGATGGATGTAGCCTTCGATGACGATCTCTGCATAGGCGGGAATGGCCACATCCACGGTGACGCCCGATGAAACGGGCACGCCTTTGCCGCGAATGGCGCCTGCAATTTCCAACTCATCGGCTTCGGTCTTGATCCCGGCTGCGATCAGAATGGCCGGGTCCAGGCCAATGGCAATGGCGATGGGAAAAGGCGCGTCGGGGTCGGGCCGGCTGGCCATGAACTGGCGCACATGCCGCCACTCATTGACATTGAACCCGAATCGGCGCGGGCCCATGCGTAACATGCGGTTGTACGAAAGATTGCCGCGTCCGGTCACCGGGTCTTTGCTGATGATCACGCCGCCCGTGATGAACGCGCCGCCATCACCGCGGGCGTGGATAGGGATAGGCAACAGGGAGGCGTCGGCATGCTCGCCCGTATGAACATTCGCCTGCCAGACCGCATCATCCTGGCGCACAGGTGGGACGCCGTTAGCCGGGTCCATCACCCGCTCCATCACCTGGATTACCTCAGATTCCTGGCAGCCCAGGGCCAACGCCGCGGTGGTGGGATCGGTGATGGCATTGGCGAAGATGGGCCAGGGCGCATCCTGCACATTCAGAAAGAGGGGCGCTGGACCGCGAGTGCGCGCCAGCGTGGCCGCGACATCGGCCAACTCGTAGGTCAGGCTGACCGGGCGATGGATGCGGGCTAGACGGCCACTGGCCTCGAGAACATCAAGATAGCTTCGGAGATCATAAATGGGAGACATGGCGTTTTGTCTATATGAGAGGGCGAATTTTTGAAATTTCAGTAGATCATGATTGCGAGAGTCTGTGTCCCGCCGGATTCGCAATCCGGCGGGTTTGACGCTCGAATCACCGCCGGATCACGGATCCGGCTCTGCGCATCATGGCAAATCGTGATCTACTGAATTTGACGAAATGATTGGAAATGAGTCAGGGGCATCATGCACTTTCCCCCTCCTCAACCCTCTCCCGAAACTCGCTATGCTTGTCCTCGGGGGGAGGGAGTTCATCGCCTAAGGTGAGTCGCACCTGCCGAGGTGCGACTCACCTGGTCTTGCCTTCCCCCGAGCGAAGCTCGAAGAGGGGACAGTTTTGGTCTCGCCAGATACCAGGTCAGGCTTGAGCTGAAGGCGAAGACACAATGGCGTCAGTGTGACAACCGTCCTGGGCGGGGAACAAATCGCCCACGGCCTGGCTCGGCCAGGAATTCGCCATCCCGAACGATGACTTCACCCCGGCTGATGGTGATGACGGGCCAGCCTTGCAACGCAATGCCTTCGTAGGGCGTCCAGTCTACGCGTTCGTGCAAGAAGTCGGTGGAGAGCTTCACGCGCCGATCGGGGTCGAAGATGACCAGGTCGGCATCCTTGCCGATGGCAATATCGCCCTTGTTGACGAAACCGGCCAGTCGCGCCGGGGCGGCGCTGCATAGCTCAACCCAGCGGTTGAGCGAGAAATAACCGCGCACCACGCCCTGATACACGCCTGCCAGACGCATCTCGATGGAGGGCACGCCACCGGGGATTTTGCTGAAATCATCTATTCCTTGAGCTTTCTCGGCCCGGGTAAAGGGGCAGTGGTCGGTAGTGACAATTTGGAGATCGTTTCGGGCCAGGGCCTGCCACAGCGCGGTTTGCTCCGCCCGGGGACGCAAAGGGGGCGCACAAACGGGCAACGCGCCCGCCACCCCTGCCGCGTCGTATGCGTCCTGGTTGAGGAAGAGGTACTGGGGGCAGGTTTCGCCAGTAATGGGCAAGCCTGCATCTCGGGCGCTGCGGATGCGCTCGACCACATCTGCACAGGAGACATGGAAAATATGCAACGGCGAATCGACATAGCGGGCGATATCGATAGCCCGCCCCGCGGCCTCGCCTTCGAGCAAGGCCGGACGACTACGCGGATGCCAATGCGGGCTCGTGCGCCCTGCGGCCAGATTTTCGGCGATTAAGGTCGTGATCACATCCCAATTTTCGGCGTGGATGACGGGCCAGCCCCCCACCTGACGAATTGCAGTCAGCGCCTGCATGAGCTCGCCATCATGCAGCCGGAAGTCATAAGCCATGTAGAGCTTGAAACTGCCGCATCCAGCATCGCGGACGGCCTGTAATTCGTCCAATCGGGCCATCTGGGCCGGGCCAATGGTCATGTGCAGGCCATAATCGATGGTCACCCGGGGGTCTGCCTCGGCTCGACGCGCAGCCAATGCGCCCAACAGTGTTTGTCCAGGTTCGGGTTCCACGAAATCGATAATCGCGGTGGTTCCGCCAAAAGCCGCTGCGCGTGTGCCTGTGTAGAAGTCGTCAGCAGAGACCACGCCATTGCCCAATGGCATTTGCATGTGCACGTGGATGTCCACGCCGCCGGGGATGACGAGCTGGCCGCGGGCGTCGATCTCCTCCGCCCCGGACAGCGATTCGGCAATGGCGGCAATGCGGCCCGCCCGCACGCCTACATCCGCCCGAAAAAGGGTTTTCGAGGTCACAACAAGGCCATTTTTGATGACTAGCTCGTAGCTCATGGTGTATCCTCCCATAATTCCGCAGTCGGATCAAATCTCGTGGCTGAGAGGGGTGCGTTTCAATGTTGGGGCAATTTGCTTCATGGTGCACTGGCTGAGTGAACTCGGGCTCTGCAGGCATCGCCCCCACCTTTGCTTCTTCCAACGTGCGGCGATGACGTTTTTTACACAACTGGCCGGGTGCGTTTCAGTTTGGGGGCGCTTTTATTTTTTGGCCGGTCGGATTACGAATCCGCCCTGGGGAGCCCTGCTTCGAAGCCGGATTCGCAATCCCGCGGGTGTTACAATGCCTGCCCCAATTTTGAAACGCACCCAACTAGCCATCCTTTTCAGCGAGAGGCCAGTTTCGTTTTGAGATGTCGATAATGAGCGAAAAGGGCGTCGTAGGTGGGAGCCAGGGCGGGGTCAGGGAGGAGGCGATGTACAGGGGGTTGTAAACGTGAGACGGCATCCGTCAGGGTTGAAAATGCGCCCACGCCCCAGCCAGCCAGCGCGGCTGCGCCTAACGCCGCCCAACTGGGATAATCGGCCAGGACGATGGGAACGCCGGTGATATCGGCCAATATCTGAGGCCAGACCGGGCTGCTGGCGGCTCCGCCCGCGATCCACAACACATCCACCGGCATGCCCGAGGCCCGTAACTCCTCCAATGCCAGCCGCACCTCGAACGCGGCGCCTTCGAGGATGGCTCGGCTCATGTCGACGCGGGTGTGGGCCAGGGAAAGCCCCAAGAAAGCGCCGCGAGCAGGCCCATCCAGCGGCAGGAAAATGAGATCATGGCTGCCAGGAGCGCTATCGCTTAACGCCTCGTCGAACAGATGGAATATATGTGGGCGGTCGAGATGATGGTCGGAGTGAGGAGGTTGCCAGCTTTGCTTCAGCCACCATTCCACCGTGGCCCCAAATCCGCCCAGATATTGCGATGGCGCCCAGCGTTGGGGCGCTGCGTGAAAGTTGAGGTCCATGCGTGCGGGGATCGCCGACAGATCGGGCGTATCGGCGATGGCGGTGATGACCCAGGCGGTGCCTGTTGAGAGCATGACCCCGCCAGGATCGAGCATACCCATCCCCACGCAGGCGCAGCATTGGTCGTGTCCTCCAGCAATAACAGGCACGCCAGCGGTTAGGCCTGTGCGCCGGGCGATCTCTTCTGTAATCGCGCCCACCCTCCGTCCGGCCCATCCCAATTCCGATTGCATGAGCGCTTCCACGCCCGCCAACTGGCACAATGCTTCGCTCCATCGACCTGTTTGCACATCCACCAGCAGCATCTCTGCCGCGGCCGAATAGTCGGTGGCGAAGGCTCCCGTGAGACGATGGATACAGAAATCGGCGGGGCCGAGATAGCGCTTGGCTCGGGCGTGCACGTCGGGACGATGTTCTTGCAGCCAAACAATGCTGGGGAGCGGCAGGCCCGGAAAGGGGCGCCAGCCGCTGATCTGGCGTATGCGTTCGGCCATGCCTTCCTGCCTCCACCGGGCCACGATCTCGGCGCTGCGTTGATCCAACCAGGTGATCATGGGGTGAACGGGATCACCGTCTTCATCGCAGGGGATGATGGAGCCCGCCTGAGCAGCAATCGACACGCCCACGATGTCGCGCTGTTCCGATTTGCGCACAATCTCGCTCAGCACGGTCTGTGCGGCCTGCCACACCGCTTCAGCATCCTGCTCCACCCATCCCGGTCGCGGGGTGAGCAAAGGGTAGGAGCGACTGGCAACCGCGGTCTCTCGCCCATTCAAATCGAAAAGGACGGCTTTGACCGAATTGGTGCCGATATCGAGGCCAAGAAGTGCGGGAGGCGTTGTCATAACTGGAGAGGAAAAAGCGTCTGGGTGCGGGCGAAGGCTTCGACCTCGGTGCTGGAAGGATGAAATTCCAGACCGATTTCGCCATCATAACCCAGGTCTTGCAGCTTGCGCCGGATGTTGACGAAGTTCACCTCGCCCGTGCCCGGCTCTTGGCGAGTGGGGACATCGGCGATGTGGACGCCCGAGATCAGGTCGAAATAGCTCTCCAGTGTCCATAGTAACTCGCCTGAGCCGCGCTGCTGATGGTACACATCGAAGGTGAGACGAAATTGAGGATGGTTCATGCGCCGTACCCAATCTGCAGCCAGCTGTGGGTTATCCACCAATATGCGACCGATAAAATCGAATTGGTTGAGATACTCCACGCGTATCTCGACATTGGTCTGTTCCACCAACTTGAGAATGCGTTCGGTCTGCTGCAGGAGATTGGCGTACTGTTCAGCTTCGCTGAAGTTGCCCGAAAGGCGCTGCACATACTCCCTGCCATTCACCCGTTCGATTTGGTTGGAGAAGATATAAAGTGCGGAGAGGCCAAAACGATCTGCCATCTCCAGGCTTTCGGCCCAAGTGCGGTAGGTTTTTTCGTTGTCGCCAGGATCGACCAACGAGCCCATGTCGTCGTCGAACGTGCTGTAAAGCTGGACGCCGTGATGACGGCATGCAGTCACAATATCGGCGATGGGGGCTTGTCGCCAGAAGAAGATGTTGAGATGACGAATGCCCAACGCGGCGAAAGCGCCCACCCGTTCGATAAGGGGGCGGTCGGTGAACCAAAAGTCGAGGTAGCCGGTATAGTGCATCAGCACATAATCATCCCGCCATCCACTTCGATGGCCTGGCCTGTGATGTAACGGGCGTCTTCTGAAGCCAAAAATGCAACCACGCCCGCGATCTCCCAGGGCTCAGCCATGCGTTTCATGGGGCAATCGTTGGCTCGTTGTTGCAACCATGCTTCGGGGGTGAGCCCCTCCATCGGGCCCACCTTCGCCGCGACGTTACGCACCATGTCGGTGAGGGTGTTGCCAGGACAGACCGCGTTGCAGGTCGCGCCATGAGGAGCCAGCTCCATGGCTACCGACCGGGTGAGGCCAATGACACCGCTCTTGGAGGCAGAGTATTCAGCAGATGCGGGCCAACTGGTCTTGCCCGCCATGGAGGAAATGTTGATGATGCTGCCAGAGCCCTGGGCCATGAGGATGGGGGCCACAGCCTGGTTGGAGAGAAAGACCCCGGTGAGATTGATGTCGATGAGGCGTTGCCATTGGTCGAGGGAGACTTCGGGTAGAGGGCTGCCAGAGTAGATGCCAGCCGATGCAATCAACGCATCGATGCGCGACCAGGCCATCATCGTGGCCCCGACCGCTGCCCCGATATCCTCCTTGCGGGTGACATCGCACTTGAACGCCAGCGCCTCAACGCCATAGCTGCGGCATGCTTCAGCGGTTTCTTCGTTGCGGGCGGCGTCGAAATCCAGGCAGGCCACGCGTGCGCCTTCCCGAGCGAAACGTAGAGCGCTCGCCCGACCAATGCCGCTGGCGGCTCCGGTGACGATGGCGACTTGGTTGATAAAACGATTGAGCTTCATAAGAACTCCGTGGTTAAGCTCCTTCCGCCCGGCGCAGATGGCTGTACGCCAACGGAAACAGCGCATAAAACATGGTGGCCTTCAGCAATTTTCCGAGATCAATCTGGTCCAGCGGTGTGTGCACATATTGCTCTTCCATCGGCCCATAGCCCACAGTGGGAATGCCAGCCACGCCCGCGGAGTAGGCGCCATTGGTGCTGAACTTCCACACGTCCACCCGCGGGACTTCGCCCCACAGAGCGGCGCAGGTGAGTTTTGCCGCCTGCAACAGCGGAGCGTCTGCTGCCAATAGCCAACCCGGGAAGAAGGCGGGGCCACTCAAATCTTGCCCGGTCCACGAAATGACTTTTTGCGTGGGCAGGCTCACCTCTGCATCCAGGCCCGCTAATGCTTGTTGGATGTCATCCACCACACTTTGCGGCGTCTCCCCTGGGGTCAGGCGGCGGTCGATGGTAAGTTCGCACCAGGCGGGCACGCTATTGGGCGTGTGCGGCGAGCGGATCATAGTCACCACCTGAGTGTCACGCCCCAGCACTGGGTCTTGGGGCAGATGTGCGGTCATGGCCTCCAGCGCGTCCAACACTGGACGAGCTTTGAGGATGGCGTTTTCGCCCAATTCGGGCGTGCTGGCATGGGCCGCCTTGCCTCGCACCCTCACTTTGATCTCACAACGTCCGCGGTGACCACGCCGTAGGGTGAGGTCTGTAGCTTCGGCCAGCAGCACCGCGTCAGGCCGGGGAAAGCCATCCACCTCGATGAGATGTCGCATGGCGAAGCCCTCTGCATCCTCTTCCAGGGTCGCACCCTGCACTGTGATTTCGCAATCGGCAGTGAGCCCCAACTGAGTGGCCAAATGTGCGCCATAGAGGATGGTCGCGACGCCGCCCTTGCAATCGGACGCGCCCAGGCCATAAAGCTTGCCGCCGGACACCGTGGGTTGCAATGGGGGATAGGGCCAATCCTCCTCGTCCGCGATTTCATTTTCATCCAGATGAGCATCGTACAACAGACGATAAGGCCCTTCGCCCGTTTGCGCCAGGGCGTCGCCAGCGCTGGAGGTGCGCACCTCTGCCAAACCTAGTCGTTGCATCTCATCCAACATGCGCTCGACGGCTGGGCCCTCCTGACCTGTGTAGGTTTTCAGACGAATGAGATCGGCCAAAAAATCGATCTGGCGTTGGTGGATCGCAGCCGCTCGGGCCTGAACCTGTTGCGCGGCCTCGGTGAGGTGTTCAGGAATGGAGAACATCATCGGTTCGCACCTTCTGTTACCAGCGCCCGCCCATGGTCAGCGCCATCAGCGCTTTTTGCACGTGCAGACGGTTTTCGGCCTGCCGATAAATCACCGATTGCGGCCCGTCGATGACTTCATCATCCGCTTCATGCCCGCGGTCGATGGGCATGCAGTGCATGTAGATCGCCTGCTTCTTGGCCAGCTTCATGCGTTCGGCGGTCACGCGCCAATCTGCATGCTGGGCCGCCATCGCCTCCACTTCCGCTTCCTCTTCGGTGACCATAATCGGCCCCCATGATTTTGGATAAAGGAAATCCGCGTCCTCGAACGCGGCGTCCATGTCGTGGGTTTCTTCCAGCTTCACGCCCGCCTCTTCTGCATTTTTGCGGGCGACATCCATGATCTCGGGCATAAGGTGATAGCCTTCAGGGTAGGCCAGCGTCACATCCATGCCAAAACGAGGCATGAGCATCACCAATGATTGGGGCACGCTGAGGGGACGCACATATTTGGGCGCATAGGTCCACGAGATGACGAACTTGCGTCCTCGCAGATTACGCCCAAACAGCTCTTGCAGTGTCAACAAATCCGCCATGGCCTGGTTTGGATGATCCACATCGTCCTGCATGCTATAGATGGGCACGGGCGCATGTTTCGCCATCTCGTATAGATACTTCTGCCCGATGCCCGTGCGACAGTCGCGTACGGCAATGGCGTTGCCATAGCTGCCCAGCACCATACCTGTGTCCTTGGCGTTTTCGCCGTGCCCCACCTGGGTGGCCTTGGGCGTAAGATAAATGGCGTGGCCGCCAAGCTGGGTCATGCCGGTCTCGAAGGAATTGCGAGTGCGCGTGCTTTCCTCGAAAAAGAGCATGTACAGCGTCTTGGCCCGCAGAATGTGATCCTGGGGGACGCCCATGGCGAAATCGGCCTTGAGCTTGAGCGCCACATCGAGCATGGTTTGCAGTTCATCGACGCTCCAATCCTGAGTAGAGATGAAATCCTTTTTGAAGAGCTGGGTTTTCATGGTTCCTTTACCTGCAGTGAGAGAGGGGGAGGGATTGTATATTGGCTTATAATCTGTAGTTGACAACGGCTTCCACAGCCTCCACCACATCGGAGACCGTGGGGAGGATGAATTGTTCCAGATCGGGGTTGTAGGGGAAAGGTGCGTTTTTTGTGGCGACGCGCAAGATGGGAGCATCGAGGCTCCCGATGGCCTTTTCAGCCAGGATGGCGGCGATTTCGGCTCCGGGCCCGGCTCGGCGGTGGGCCTCGTGTACGATGATGGCCCGATGCGTTTTGGCCACCGAAGCCACCAGCGCATCGACATCTAGCGGCACGAGCGTGCGCGGATCGATGACTTCGGCAGAGACGCCTTTTTGCTCAAGCTGTTGCGCCGCGTCCAGGGCCACAGGCAACATGCCGCCAATGGCAATGATGGTGGCGTCGTCGCCCGCTCGGCGGATGGCGGCCTGGCCAAAGGGCGTGACATCCTCTTCCTCCGGCGCCGGCCCCGTGCTCCCATACAGCATTTTGTGCTCGAAAAACAGCACTGGATCTTGGCCCCGGATGGCCGATTTGAGCAGTCCTTTCGCATCGCTGGGCGTGGCGGGGATGGCAATCTTCAGCCCCGGCACATTCATGAACCAGGCCTCAGGGCTCTGGGAATGCTGAGCCGCAGCCGAACCGGGCGCGCCGTTTACCAGGCGAATGGTCAGGGGAACATCGGCTTTGCCGCCCGTCATGTAACGGGCTTTGGCCACCTGGTTTACAATCTGATCCATTGCTACTGTGACGAAATCCGCGAACATGATCTCCACGATGGGCCTCATGCCCATCAGCGCTGCGCCCAATCCAGCGCCCACGATGGCCGCCTCCGAGATGGGCGTATCGCGCACACGCTCCGCGCCAAATTCGTCGAGCATTCCGGCGGAGACACCGAAAACGCCGCCGAAAACCCCCACATCCTCGCCCATGAGGAAGACATTGGGGTCCTGGCGCATCTCCTCCGACATGGCTTCGCGGATCGCCTGACTGAAGGTGATCTCTCCATTCATCTCAGAACACCCTCCCATCATGACTGTCGCCATACACGCCCGCCAGCGCGGCTTCGGGGGGCGGCGGTTGGCTTGCACGCGCAAACGCCACAGCCTCATCCAACTGCTGCTGCACGTGCGCCTCGATATCACGCACGACTTCATCGTTGACGTCATAATCGGATCGTAACCGCTGCCGCCAGCGATGGACTGGATCGCGCTGTCGCCACCTGTCCATCTCCTCCTGGCTGCGATAAATCATAGGATCGCCTTCGTAATGCCCGCGGTAGCGATAGGTCTTGCCTTCGATGAAGGTGGGGCCCAGGCCGCGACGCGCTCGCTCCACAGCCTCGCGAGTCGCGTCGTAGACCGCCATCACATCATTGCCATCCACGATGACGCCCGGAAATCCATAGCCTGCCGCCCGCAGTGCAAGATCGCGAATGGGGGCCTGTTTGTGCTGGGGCGTGCCTTCGCCATAGAGGTTGTTCTCGCAGAAGAAGATGACGGGCAGCTTCCACAGTCCGGCAAGATTCGCGGCTTCGTGGAAAGCTCCCTCGTTGACGGCGCCATCGCCAAAAAATGCCAGAGCCACTCGATCTTCCCCTCGCATTTGAAAGGCCAGGCCCGCGCCCACCGCCATGGGGATGCCGCCAGCCACGATGCCATTGGCGCCCAGAATGCCCAGGTCGAAATCGGCGATGTGCAAACTGCCGCCTTTACCGCCGCAATAGCCCGTGCTACGGGCCGCCAGTTCCGCCATCATGTAGCGGGGGTCGCCCCCTTTGGCGATGAGATGTCCGTGGCCGCGATGGGTGCTGGTGATGACATCATCGCTGCGCAATGCGGCGCACGCACCCACCGCCGTCGCTTCTTGCCCCACACATGAATGGATGAAGCCTGGGATAAGGCCGCCACGGCGTTCGTGGATGGCGCGCAATTCGAACTGGCGAATGAGAAACATGCGCCGATAGAGCTCGACAGGATTAGGTGGGGAGATCATGATCACGTCGGTGCGCTAAAGAGGTTGAAGGTATGGAATGATTTCCTGGGCAAAAAAGGGGCATGCCCGTGGACGCGGCTCATCGGCGAAGGCCAGCATGAAACAAGGACAGTATCCAGTCGAAATCACTGGTCATGGTTCACCTGGCCCGCGCCCACATGCGTTCGGCGGCATGATGCACACGCGCACGCATCGCCGCGAGGTCTGCTTCCAGCACAACGCCATCTCGCACTCGCCAACGACCGGCCGCCATCACATCTCGCACGTGGGTGTGGTTGCGCCACAACACCAGTTGGTCGTAGAGGTTGTGCGCGGCCGCTGGCGTGGGAAATCGGGCGTCGATGATTTGCAGATCCGCGGCCCATCCTGGCAGCAAGCGACCGACCTTTTCCAGGCCCAGGGCTCGCGCTCCGCCCTCGGTGGCCAGGTAGAACACCTCATGTGCAGGCATGACCTGCGGGTTCTGCCGGTGGGCCTTGTGGATGAGAAAGGCCCCGCGCATGACCTCGAAAAAGTCGTTGATGTAGCCATCGGAGCCCAGGCCCAGGGGGGCGCCCGCAGCCGCCAGTTCTGGCGCGGGCGCGATGCCGCCGCCCACCTCGCAATTGCTCAGGGGCATGTGCGTCACCCTGACGCCCCGCTCGATGAGGATGGCCTGCTCCTTTTCCGAAAGTTGCACGCACTGCGAGGCCAGCATGTCCGGACCGGTCACGCCCAGGTCATCGTAGTACTCCAGCGTGCGCTGGCCAAAATGTTCGAGTGCGTAGTTGGGTTCGTGCACACCCTCGTTGCAATGCATGTGGGTCAGTGCGTTGCGCTCTGCCGCCAGTGCAAAGGCCTGGCGGATGAAGTCGGCCGAGCAGGTGAAAGTGGTATGAAAGCACATCATGCCTTGCACCAGGCCCCCTTCTTGCTGGCAGGCGTCGATGAAACGGGCGTTTTCCTGCAGGCCAAGCTGACCGTTGCTCTTGCTCACGCGTTCGGTGGCCTCGAAGGAGAGGATGCCCCGCAAACCGCGATGCTCCACCACTTCTTTCTGGGCGAAGAGCGCGTCGGGAAGGGCGTAGGGCGCTTCCAGACAATCGTAAAAGCTGGTGACGCCGCTGCGCAACATCTCCACGCAGCCCCAGTCGGTGGCCGCGACGATCATTTCGTGATCCAGCGCATCTTCCACCAGGGGCCACCAAAAATCGGCCAGAAAGGCCCAGAAATCGGAGGGCGCTTTGTCCAGGGGGATGCCGTGAGCCAGTACGCCGTAGAGATGGGTGTGGGCGTTGACAAAGCCCGGAGCCAGCACATGTCCCGCGGCGTCGATGCTTTCCTCTTCGGGGAAGCGGACGCGCAAATTTTCATTGGGCGCAACCTCGGCAATGATGTCATCGACGACGCGAACGCCCCAGTGTTGTTTGGGCGGTTCATGCGCAGTTGTGATCAACCAGGATGGTAGGATAAGCATGGCGTTTCGAGATTAGAAGGATGGGTGAATGTTGTGTTTTCAGAGCCACAGGCCCTGTTGCGCCCGCTTGGGCGTGCCGGGCGGGGTCAGATCGTAGCCCAGCAACACCTGCTCCAGCGAAATGGGCAGGCGCCGAATGCGGCGTCCTGTGGCGTGGGCCACGGCGTTGGCGATGGCCGCGGCCGTGGGAACCATGGCCGGTTCGGCCACGTTCTTGGCCCCAAATGGCCCCACACTCAGCGGGTCTTCCAGCAGGGTGATGTGAATGCGAGGCATGTCCGCGGCGTTGGGAATGAGATAGCGCTCGAAATTGGTCTGCTGAATGTAGCCATCCACGAAATCGACGCGCTCGGTGAGGGCGTAGCCCAGGCCCTGGGCGATGCCGCCATACACCTGTCCGTAAGCGCCCTGGGGGAAGATGACCCGGCCCAGATCATGCACCGCCCAGATGTCATCCACCCGGGTTTGTCCTGTGCCCATATCCACCGTCACCTCGGCCACTTGCGCCGCAAAGTGGTAGGCAAAGTAGGGCTCGCCCCGACCCGCGTGGTGATCCCAGTGAATGGTTGGGGCTTGCCAGCGGCCCTGGGCCGAAAGCTGGAAGCCCAGCTTGCGGGCGTGCGCCACCACGTCATCCCACGAAACCGGCGTCTCGTCCGGCCCGATGTAGGATTCGCCCTCGCGAATCAACTGCCCGACCCGGCAGCCCAGCAGATCGGCTGCGGCCAGGTCCAGAATGCGCTTGAGATTGGCCGCGGCGATGCGGGTGGCGTTGCCGCCCAACACAGTGGCCCGGCTGGCCACGGTCGGGCCCGATTCGATGGCGGTGTCGGTGTCGGGCCGCAGCATGTCGATGCGGTCGGGCCGCACGCCCAACACCTCGGCCGCGATGAGCGTAAAAACGGTGCGGGAGCCCTGCCCGTAATCGGTGAAACCTGAGGTGAGGGTGACGCCGTTGTCGTCATCGATGCGTATCGTGGCTCCGGCGTAATCTGCGCCCTCTGCGCCTAACGAGAGCCCGTGGAAGAGCGCGGCCACGCCGATGCCTTTCTTGAGCTCGCTGCCGGCATTGCGCTGGGGAAATTCGCGACGTTTGCGATCCCAATCCGATTGATTGCGGGCCTCCTCCAGGCAGGCCGTCAGACTGACCGATTCCTCCAGCTTCTGACCATGGGGCAACGCGTCTCCCAAACGCAACGCGTTCTGCAGGCGCAGGTCCATGGGGTCCATGTCCAGCTTTTCGGCCAGCTCATCGATCACCTGCTCGATGGCGAAGTTGACTTCGGGGTTGCCAAAGCCGCGAAACGCGCCGGAAAACGCGTTGTTGGTGTACACCGAGGTCACTTCCACATCCACAGCGTCGTAGCGATACGCGCCCATGGCGTGAATCGAGGCCCGCCAACCGGTGAAAGAGCTTTCGGAAGCGTAAGCGCCTGAATCCAGCAGGCCGCGGAATCTGCACGCCTGCAGGACGCCATCGGCCCGAACGCCCACCTGCACCCACATCTTCATGGCGTTTCGCTTGTAGCTGGCCACCATCGACTCCTCGCGGGAAAAGGTCATGCGCACCGGACGCCCCGTCTTCAGGGCCAGGGCCGCGCATTGGGCGGATGATTCGTAGTTGAGATCATCCTTGCCGCCAAACGAGCCGCCCACTGGCGGTTGGATGCTGCGCACCAGCTCGGGAGCCAGCCCCAACACCATGGCCACATTGTCGCGGTTGATGAAGGGACTTTGGTTGGAGCAGTAGAGCATGACGCCGCCCTCGGGCGTGGGGATGGCCAATGCTCCCTCGGTTTCGAGATAAGCGTGTTCCTGATGGGGCGTGCTGAATACGCCCTCGACGATGATGTCCGCGTCGGCCATCCCTTTTTCGATATCCCCCGCCTGCACAATGGAGCGATCCAGGAAGTTGGGCGATTGCCCATCGTCCCGGTCGGGCCCCACCTGAGGCGCGTCCTCATCCAGGGCGCGCTCCACATCGGTGACGAGGGGCAGCGGCTCCAGCTCGCAGATGATGGCCCGCACGCCCGCCAGCGCAGCCTCGGGCGTTTCGGCGGCCACTGCCGCGATGGCGTCACCCACGTAGCGCACCTTCTGGTAGGCCAGCATGTAATTGTCTTTTACCGGAAAGCCGTAGTTGCCGTGATCGACGAAATCATCGCTGGTGATGACGGCCTTGACGCCGGGAACCTCCAGCGCGGGGCTTACATCCAGGCGTTTGATGCGGGCGTGGGGCAGATGGCTGCGCAGGGCGCGGGCGTAAAGCATGTCGGGCAGGTTGATATCGGCCAGGAAGCGGGCCTCGCCCAGCACTTTTTCCAGCGCGTCGACGCGCGCTGCGGGTTTGCCGACATAGCGGGTGTCGTGTCTGGGGGGGATCATGAGCGTCCTCCTTGCCCGGAGCGGGCCTGTCGTTCCCGGGCCGTGGCCTCGATGGCGTCGACTATCTGGATGTAGCCGGTGCAGCGGCAGAGATTTCCCGCCAGCGCTTCGGCAATGGCCTCGCGATCAGGGTTGGGATTCTCAGCCAGCAGCGCTTCGCCCGCCAGGATCATGCCCGGAATGCAGAAGCCGCACTGCACAGCGCCCTGCTCGATGAAATGACGCTGCAAGTCGGTGGGGCCGCCGCTTTCGTCATGAACGCCCTCGATGGTGAGAATGTTGCGACCATCGGCCTGAGGAGCCAGCAACTGGCAGCTATTCACCAACATCCCATCCAGCAAGATGGAGCAAGCGCCGCATTCGCCTACATCGCAGCCATCTTTGACGCCGGTGACGCCAAGATGTTCGCGCAGGAGTGTGAGCAATGAGATGTCGGGCGGGGCGTCGATAACAATGGGGGTGTTGTTCAGGGTGAAATTGATTTGCATAAGCCGTAGGTGAATGATGGGGTAGCAGGATCAGGTGGGGAAGATCTGAGTGAGTGCACGGATGGTGAGGGTCTGCAGAACAGGCGTCTTGTAGGGGCTGGACCAGCGATCTCCGGCCAGGGCCTGCATGACGCGGCTGGCTTCTTCTCCGGCCCGGGCGAAACGTTCGGGCGTGGGGAATTCACCCAGCAGCAAGTTCTCCACCTCCTCGAAGCGCTGCACCCGGGGCGTGACCGCGCCCGGAGCGAAGCGGATGAAATCGATCCGACCCGACGCGTCTAGCCCGCCCATGGCGGCCACGATTAGCCGAGAGATGGCGCTGGTGCGTTGCCGGCCCAGTTTGATGAAGATGCTGCGAACTCCTGGCGGCGGCGTCGGAAATGTGAGATGGCTCAGCACTTCGTCGCGGCGAATGTGCGTGCGTTGGGGGTGCAAGATGAAGTCGGGAAGGGCGATGGCGCGTTCCCCCCTGGCGCTGACAAGATGCAGCGTGGCATCCAGACAGACCAGGGGCGGCAGCATGTCGGCCCCGCCAGCGGCGTTGACGATATTGCCGCCGATGGTGCCCTGATTGCGGATTTGAGGTCCGCCCACTTGTCTGGCCGCCTGAATGAGGAAGGGCGTCAGCCTTTGCAGAAGTGGGCTGTTGATCATCTCGGTGTAGGTGACGCCGCTCCCCACGCGCACCTCATCGCCTGCTTGCTCGATGATTTTGAGTTCGGGCAACCGACTGATGTCTATGACGCGGTCGAAGTTCGGAGCGTCATGTCGTAGCCGGATCAGTAGATCGGTGCCACCGGCCAGCAGACGGCTATTGTGCCCAGGATCCGCCAACAGGCGAAGGGTCTCCGACAAGGTGTCTGGACGG
This sequence comes from uncultured Caldilineales bacterium, assembly GCA_964650295.1. Classification (GTDB taxonomy): domain Bacteria; phylum Chloroflexota; class Anaerolineae; order J102; family J102; genus M2005. Next base: position 29,569 of record CAZYSY010000030.1, read on the forward strand.
GTGTAGGTAAATCGTGGCATGGTCAGGTTCCTGGTTCGAGGAAGGGTGTTGTTGGTTCTAGCAATCTGACGTTACTACTAAGGTAGCCCGGCTAGAAACCACGAAGACACGAAGCCACAAAGGCACGAAGAAAAGAAAAAGCTTTGAAATTCTTGGTGTTCTTAGTGTCTTTGTGCCTTTGTGGTGATTGAAGTCGGGTACGTTAGTAG
>CAZYSY010000031.1:0-3080 GCA_964650295.1 uncultured Caldilineales bacterium
ATTTCTTCTATAGTCGCGTCCTCGGAGACGCCAAGAATGAAATAGTAATCACGCATATCTACCAGTCACCTTTACTGCCGCCGGATCAATGCAGGTGGGATTGAGCGAATGAACCTGCTCTCTGCTGACTTGTAGCGTTTCTCATTCTTTTGGTAGCTGGAAATAAACAGACGCTGTTTGGCCCGCGTCATGGCCACATAAAACAACCGCTTTTCCTCTTCGATGTCCCCATCCTGAACACTGAACCAGCTCGGGAATTCGTTCTCCACTGCTCCGGCAATGAAGACGGTGTCGAATTCAAGCCCCTTGGCCTGATGCACGGTGATGGCCAGCACCTTGTTCTCGTCCGGGGAGATCAGGTCCAGATTTCGGGCCAGCGCGGTGAATTCCAGCAGGCGCCGTATGGCTGTTTCAGGATGGAGGGCGGGATCATCTTTTTGGCGGAAGATATCGATGAGTCGGGAAAGGTTTTGTTGACGTTGGGGCTCCCGGGCGTAATGCTCCCACAGGCCAGACGCTACCAGGATACGTCCCAGCAGGTCCGGCGGGCGCAGTGTAAGCATGGCTGTCCGCCACTGGCTTACCTGCTCAGCCAATGAGACAAAGGCTTTGCCATAGTCTGCCACGACACGCTGGCGCTGCCGTTGATTTCTCTCGATCAACGGAATCAGGGCATGGAGTAGCGCCACGGTGGTGTCCACATCGTCAGAGGCTTTGTGTGTGGGCGTGACGTTCAGAGCCAGCGCCTCAGCCAACGTCCCCAATCGGTAATTCTCTGCATTTACAAAACGTTCAGCGATGTTCCAGGTGTCGGACCATAACCCCATCGTAACGTCTATGTCCCACCGGCGGGCCTGGGCTGCGACCATTTTTATATCGAATCCAACATTATGTCCCACCAGATGCGCCCCCCGTATATAATCCATGAACGCCCGCAAGACCTGAGCAGGTGGCTGGCCGTTGGCTCGCAAAAAGGCATCCGAATGTCCATGCACCGCTTCTGAATCGCCCACGGGTTTGGTATTCCGCAAATAGGCGTGGAATTGGCTTATCGGACGCCCCCGATGGAGTTTGGTGGCGGCCAGTTCTATGACCTCGTCTTCTCCGACCACCAGCCCTGTCGTCTCAACATCGAAGACGACGATGTCCCCCTGGGTGTAGCTCTGCAGTAATGCCGCATAGGGGTCGAGGCGCTGCAAGGTCACCGGTTTGATCATATCCACCAGACGCAAACCCGCTGGACCACCCTGTTCATGAATGGCGTGAAGGGTGGCGGAACCAATTCCGCGGCTGGGGCGCAAAAGCATTCGCTGAACCGCATACGCATCATGCGGATTCACCAATACGCGTAAATAGGCGAGAGCATCCTTGATTTCCTGTCGTCGAAAGAATTCGAATGCCTCGATGGTGACGACTGGTATCCCCTGCGATTCCAGTGCATCCGCCACGAGGGTGGCCCGGCGATTGGTTCGAGACAGAATGGCCACGCGTCGATAGGGGAAATCGGGATTGCCGCGAGCCTGACGGCTGATCTGCTCTGCAATCCAGGTTCCTTCCTGCCAGGGATCGCCTGCTCTGTAGACCCGGATGAGCTCTCCGGCCGGGCAGGATGGGGCAGGCTTGATGCGGGTAAACCGATGATAAAAAGAATTGGCAAACGCGTCTGCGGCCAGAAGAAGCGTTTCTGTGGCCCGATAATTCCAGATCAGGTCCATTTTCTTCGGACGGAATTCCTGCCGAAAACGATCTCTCACTTCTTCAGGTTCCGACCCCCGCCAGGTGTAAATCGTCTGATCCATATCACCAATCAGGGCGATACTGCGGGCGTTTCGCGCCAACATGGACACGATCTCATATTCCGAAAGGTGCGTATCCTGAACCTCATCCACCTGAATGAAATCGTAACGCTGCTCCCAGCGTGCACGGATCTCTGGATAACGCAGCAATGCCAACCGGGTGTAAAAAACCAAATCGGCGAAATCCAGCGCATGTCTTTCTCTCAGCAAAGCCTGATAGCGTTTTGCTTTTGCTACACGGCTTTGCCCCATCGGAGCGAATATCCGATCCCAGTCCTCAGATCCGAACAGGAGAGTGGCATCGGCCTTGACTTTGCAATTAGCGATATTCCCCAGTGCGTCTTTTGCGTCTCTTGAATCTGGCCGCGTGATTCCGAATGCTTCGGCTACCAGTTCAGCGCTGTCAATATCATCATAGATAACAAAGTCAGCGGGCAAACCGATGTGTTTCGCTTCCTGGCGCAGAAAATAGGCGCACATGCTGTGAAAGGTGCGGATGGTCATCTCGCGGGCGACTTGCTGATCGTAGCTGGCCACGCGTTCCCGCATCTGATCGGCTGCCCGATTGGTAAAGGTCAGACAGAGGATACGGCTGGCGGGGACGCCGTTCTGAACTGCGTAAAACGCCCTCTCGGCCAGCACTCGCGTTTTTCCCGTACCAACAGGCGCCAGAACCAGCAACGCTCCATCGATGGTCTCTACGATCTGCCTTTGTTCGGGGTTTAATTCAGGAAGGTTCGAATTGGTGGACATCATTTGTTGGTGTTAACGCAGGATTGCAGTTGACCTATCTACTCGCCGGTAAAAACAACGCCTATCCGTAAATAGGGATTGGCTTCGGTGCTGAAAGTGTCGTTAAGCCACTTTTCGCGGCTCTGATAGATTTTTTCGGTCTCTTCCAGTTCGTGTCGCAGGTTGGCCAGACGTGAGCCGCGGGCTTTGGCCATCTCTGCTTCCAGCATGGCCTTCCGTCGTTGATGCCAGCGTTTCAATCGACGCATGTCGTCCTGCAGGCGTTTCCGTAAATCCCTTGCCCGTTGAGTGCGAAGGCCCAGCATGTATTCCCGAGCGGCTTCAACCGCTCCCGGCAACAACGCGGCGATTTCTTCTTTCAGGTCATCCGCGGGCTGGCCCGCATTGGGAACCCCCTTGCGAAAGCCCGTCAATTCCAGACTGGTCTCCAAATCCACGGGCAACCACCCCCGATCTTCATCGTTGTACAGCCCGAACCATTGGGCGATGACTGGTTGCCCGCGGCGGTTGGAAAGAATGCCCTGAAACAGG
>CAZYSY010000032.1:0-7862 GCA_964650295.1 uncultured Caldilineales bacterium
GCCGAATCCGGCAAACATGCGCATGGTCCACAGCCTGCCCCGATACATGGTGCTGTGCACCCCGCGGGTGAAAGGAAATTCCCCGGGCATTCCCAGATCCCGCTCGTAGTCCATCTCCTCGATATCCAGCGGCGTATAGAGGCGGTTCACAGGCACGGAAGAAGTGGTCATAAATTTCTTCATCCGCTCCGAACGCTTCTCCAATGTCTTTTTCAAAGTCGTGTCGGTCCAGCGTTTCAACATCTGGCGCAGTCGTTGAAGTTGTTCCTCATTGAACAAGGGCATGGCCAACCTCCCAGGATGGTGCGGGCTGAAAATCGATATGAACTTACATCCATTCTACCTCATTTTTCACCCGTTCTGAAAATAACTTGCCGAACACGGATAACCTAAAAAACGCAGATGTTTGCCAAGGAAAGAGACGTAAGAAATGCGACCAAACTAATCTTTGCATCTCCACGACAAGAGCTTCGTTCTGTCGTCCTGTCGTCTGTCGGCGGGAGGGCAGATCAAAACATCAGCGCCCGCTATTCAGGACGGAAAAGTCGCACATCAAGTCATAGATATGAATGGGGCATTTCAAAATTGGGGCAGACATTGCAAAACCCGCCGGATTGCGAATCCGGCTCCGAAGCGGGGCTCCCCAGGGCGGATTCGTAATCCGTCCGGTCCAAAAATAAAAGCGCCCCCAAATTGAAACCCATATGAATCTCCGCACAACCACAAAAAAACAATCTGGTTACCGGACACAAATTAGCTTCGCCTGCCGTCATTAGTCGAATGAATTCGGGGCATGAGGTGCAGGTCCGCAGATTGATTCAATCGGTGGGGAACTGGGCATGGAATTTGTGTCAGGTTGCTAGAAAGACAATCAATCAAAGATGGAGGCTGGAGGCCGAAAGGAATATGCATCTCGTCCGGTCTCCAGCCCCCTACGCTTTTCATATGCGATGTCTGCTCATGTCGCCTATTTGGCGATGATGTTCACCAGGCGCTTGGGCACGACGATGATCTTGCGGATGGGTTTGCCGTCGATCCATTTCTGGGCCCGTTCGCTGGCCAGGGCCAGCTTCTCCAGCTCCTCTTTGCTGGCCTCGGGCGAGACTTTGATGCGATCCCGCACCTTGCCATTGACCTGGATCGCGATCTCCACCTCATCCTCTTTGGCCAGCTCGGGATCGCCCTGGGGCCAGGCTTGCAGATGGATGCTGTATGGCTTGCCCAGGCGGGCCCACAGCTCTTCGCTGATGTGGGGCATGGCCGGAGCCATCATCAGCAGCAGACTCTCGATGGCCTCTTGCCACGCGTCTGTGCCGTAAACGGGCGTCTCTTTGGCCGCGTTCAGGGTGTTGGAGAAAGACATCAGCGCAGCCAGCATGGTGTTGAATTTGAAGTTGTCGTAGTCGCTGGTGACTTTGAGCAGGGTCTGGTGGGTGGCCCGCCGCAGATTGCGGATCTCAGCTTCGCTGGGTTCGCCGCCCGCGGTCTTTTTGGGCGCATCCACCACCAGCGACCATACCCGGTGCAAAAAGCGATGCACGCCCTCGATGGCGCTGGGGTTCCAGGGCCCGCCTTCGTTCCAGGGGCCGATGAACATGAGAAATGCTCGCACGGTGTCTGCGCCATATTGGCTCACGTAGTCGTCGGGATTGACCACGTTGCCCCGGGATTTGGACATCTTCTCGCCATCCGGACCCAGGATCATGCCCTGGTTGAAGAGCCGCAGCATGGGCTCATCGAAGTCCACCAGGCCCATGTCTCGCATGGCTTTGGTGAAGAAGCGGGTGTAGAGCAGGTGCATGGTGGCGTGCTCGATGCCGCCGGTGTATTGATCCACCGGCAGCCAGTATTCGCCCAGGGCTTTGTCCCAGGGGATGTCGTCGGGGCTCAGGGTTTCGCCTTCTTTCCAGTAGGGCGAGACATAGGCGTATTGATACCAGGAGGAGTCCATGAAGGTGTCCATGGTGTCGGTCTCGCGCTGAGCGTCAGCGCCGCAGACCGGGCATTTCACATTGAGGAAGCCCTGGTGGTATTTCAGGGGGCTCTCGCCCGAAGGCTTGAACTCCGCGTCTTCGGGCAGGAGCACGGGCAGGTCTTCGTAGGGCACGGGCACGATGCCGCAGTTGGGGCAGTGGATCATGGGGATGGGCGTGCCCCACATGCGCTGACGGCTGATGAGCCAGTCGTGCAGGCGATAGTTGACCTTGCGCTGGCCCGCGGCCCGCTCCGCCAGCCATTGAGCGGTCTTGTCGAAGCTTTCGGGCCAGGGTGTGCCGGTGAAGGGCCCGCTGTTGACCATCACGCTTTCGGTCTTGACCTCGAAGGCCCGCTCCATCGCGGCCGCGGCCTCCTCGCTCCAGGCGCTGGCGTCGCCCGCCTCCCACACCTCTTTGGGCACGATGACGATGGGCGTGGGCAGGCCATATTTGCGGGCGAACTCGAAGTCGCGCTGATCATGCGCAGGCACCGCCATGATCGCGCCTGTGCCGTAGCTCATCAACACGTAGTCGGCGATGAAGATGGGCACGGGCTGGCCATTGGCGGGATTGATGGCGTAAGCGCCGGTGAAGACGCCGGTCTTCTCGCCCGCCTCCTGCTGCCGCACCAGATCGCTCTTGCGGCCCGCTTCGGCCACGTAGGCGTCCACCTCGAACTTGTGCTCGGGCGTGGTGATCTGCCCCACCAGGGGATGTTCAGGAGCCAGCACCGCGAAGCTCATGCCGAAGATGGTGTCGGGACGGGTGGTGAAGACGCGGAAGCTGAGTTCTTCCTGGCCCTGGATTTTCATCTCGAATTCCACGCCCTCGCTGCGCCCGATCCAGTTGCGTTGCAGGGTTTTGACGCGTTCGGGCCAATCCAGGGTCTCCAGGCCCTCCAGCAGCTCATCCGCGTATTGGGTAATGCGGAATTTCCACTGAGCCAGGTTTTTGATGATGACCGGGGTGCCGCAGCGCTCGCAGTGGCGGTCCTCGCCCCACACCTGTTCCCGGGCCAGGGTAGTGTTGCAGGTGGGACAAAAGTCCACCGGCGCTTCTTCGCGATAGGCCAGGCCCATGTCGTAGAATTTGAGAAAGAACCACTGATTCCACTGATAGTAGCCGGGCAGACAGGTGACAGCCTCATGCTCCCAGTCGAACATGGCGCCCATCTGCCGCAACTGGCCGCGCATGCGCTCGATGTTGGCCATGGTCCAGGTGTGGGGATGGATGCCATGCTTGATGGCCGCGTTTTCCGCGGGCAGACCGAACGCATCGAAACCGATGGGGAACCAGACGTTTTTGCCGTTCATGCGGGCGTAGCGCGCGCCCGCGTCCGAGGGCGACATCGCGTACCAGTGGCCCGTGTGCAGGTCGCCGCTGGGATAAGGAAGCATGGTCAGGAAGTACCATTTCTCCTTGTCCGGGTCTTCGACGCGCTTATACAGCTCGGTCTCGGCCCATTTGTCCTGCCATTTCTTTTCGATGGTTTGAGGATCGTAGCGGTCGGTCATAATGACACTCCGAATAAAAAACGAATGAAGCAAGCTGGGGTATTGGGTGTTAGATATTGGATATTGGGGGGTTCTGGTATCCAAAAAGCGAGAGGCCGGTTGCCCAGACCTCTCGCTTCGTTGCGATATTCGAGGCGTCGGCTCAAGTGAATGCCAGACGCGGAGGGCTGAAAAGCTCGAGAAGCACGGTGGGCTCCAGGATGCGGGCCTCGTGTTCGACGCCGCCCGGGATGGCGTAGCTGTCGCCCGCTTCCGCGATCCAGGTCTCTCCGGCCACGATGAACTGCACCCGGCCCGAGAGCACCATGCCCACCTGTTCGTGGGGATGGCTGTGCATGGGCACGATCACGCCAGGCTGCGCGGTGAATTCGCACATCATCATCTTTTCGCCCCAGGCCAGAGTGCGGCGCACCAGGCCGGGCAGCATCTCCACGGGCGTGGCTTCGTTGCGTGAGATTCGTGGTTGCATGGGATTTTAGAAAGCCACAGAGGGATCGGGAACTGCGATGTGGGTTGCCAGTGAGAATGTCTCAGGCAATGGCTCCCCCGATTCGCTCAGCGCTTCCAGATGCATGAGTATGGCGTCCGACATATTTTTCAACACTTCATCATATGTCTTGCCGGTGGCAACGCACCCGGGAAGATCGGGCGAATAGGCGGAGAAATTATCCTCGCCGGTCTCGATGATTACCAAAAACTGTCTCATGGTTGATCGTCCTCATCTATTTGCGCCTGTCGCAAAATGCTCTTCAACGTCTTGGGGTGCAATGTATCATTGGGTTTTCCTGCAATGGTGACAACGCCTTTTTTTACAGGATGTTTGTATTGACGGTGACTGCCCCGAGTTCGGTGGAGCCGCCATCCATCCTTTTCCAACAGACGGATAACTTCTCGAACTTTCAACCGTTTGGGCATGATGCGAAAAGTCACTCCTGATCGTAGACATAATCCAGCCAGCCGTACTCGTCGGGGTGGCGGCCCGCGGTGATGTCGAAGAAGCGCTGCTGGATGGCCTTGGTGATGGGCCCGCGTGTGCCAGAGCCTACTGGCAGCCGATCCACCGAGCGGATGGGGGTGACCTCGGCCGCGGTGCCGGTGAAGAAGAGCTCGTCGGCCAGGTAGAGCATCTCGCGGGTGAGGGTCATCTCCTTCACTTCGTAGCCCAGATCGCGAGCGATGGTCTTGACTGCATCGCGGGTAATGCCGCTGAGGATAGAGGTGGCCAACGGCGGCGTGTACACCACGCCATCCTTGACCATGAACAGGTTCTCGCCCGAGCCCTCAGCCACATAGCCGTGGATATCCAGGCTGATGGCCTCGTCATAGCCCAGGTCGTGGGCCTCCATGGCGATAAACTGGCTGTTGACGTACTGGCCGCCGATCTTGCCCAGGGGAGCGCCCACGCCCGAAGGCGTGCGCCGCCAGGAGCTAACCGCCACATCCACGCCCTGATTGATGGCCTCCTCGCCCAGGTAAGCGCCCCAGGGCACGGTGCCGATGATGACCTCTACCGGGCATTTGCGCCCGTCCACGCCCAGGGATTCATAGCCCCGGTAGATCAACGGGCGAATGTAGCAGGAATCTTGTTTGTTGGCGCGAATAGTGGCCTTAGCCGCCTCAATGAGATCATCCACCGTATAGGGAACGGGCGTGATACGCATAATCTTGGCCGAATCCATCAAGCGTCGAAAATGCTCGTGGCTGCGGAAAATGGCCGGGCCTTTGGGCGTGTTATAAGCACGGATGCCTTCGAAAACGCTGGTTCCGTAGTGGAGTGCGTGGGTAAAAACATGAACTGTCGCCTGATCCCAGGGAATCAGATCGCCGTTCATCCATATCCAATCTGCTCGCATTGCCATGGGAATCACCTCGTTGTGATTGGGGTTGTATGAAAAGGGGAATTGCTTTGTATCGACGTTGCTATTCCTCTATATCATACACCAAAATGGATGTTTGGTCACAGTTTTCGCCCGGGAAAACAAAAATCCCCTCGTCCAGCAGGGACGAAGGGATTCCGCGGTGCCACCCTGATTGTCAGAACAGGAGACCGGTCGCTTGTAACGACCGGCCTCGGTTTGGTGGAGCTGAAGGGACTCGAACCCTTGACCCCCACAATGCCATTGTGGTGCTCTCCCAGCTGAGCTACAGCCCCAGGTCTGTTCTGACCTCTCTGACGCAGTAACGGGCGAACCCGGCGTCGACTACGGCCCGGGCGGGCTTTCACCGACGCTGCCTCCCAGGCGAGTTCGGTCTGACGCGGGCCCGAAGGCCGCTTGCCAGGCTTTCACGCTCCCTGGCTCGCTTTCGGGCGGACCTACTACTCCTGTTCGCAGCAGTTGAGTCTTTGGTTGTCAAAGTTGCGCCCGGGTGGCCAGGCTAGGTGGAGCTGAGGGGATTCGAACCCCTGACCTCTACAGTGCGATTGTAGCGCTCTCCCAGCTGAGCTACAGCCCCGGGATGTGAGCAAGGGATAGTTTATGAGAATCAGGCCGTTTTGTCAAGTTTGTAATCAGAACAAGACACTGCATCAATGAATCGATGCTGAACAAAGTGCTCGAGGATGAAGAGACGTCGCACTCGCCACAACGCCACGTCTGGGATTCGCTTCCAGCAAGTTGATGGCGCGCTAACAAACAAATCAACCGCAGTCGATCATACTCGTTAAAACATCTACGGCTCCTTGTCCTGTTGAGCCAACGCCTCGGCCAGGCTTGTGGGGGCAGTCGTGGGCAACGCATCCTTCATCGACGCACCTGATTGCAGAGATTGCAAATCAAGAAGTTTTTCTTCCATTGTAACTTCCTGTTGGCTTTGCTTCAACAAGGCGGTAAAAACTACGCCTGCGACAAATCCCGTCCAAAGACCAAAGGTAAAATAATTCATTGCCCTGAAGTCGAATCAGTCGATATTGACGAAGGAGTGTTTGCAGATATCGTAGTTGTGGACGAAAGTGGAGCATCCACCCCATCCTGGCCACCGCGCGCTTTCGAGGCGTCGTACGCACTTCCAGCAGTTCTCCCCCCCTCGGCGGTTGTCATGGCTTTGAGGGCGCCTCTGACGCCCGCAAAGAAACTGATCGTATTTACAAAAGGTTTCGCAACACGTTTACCGACAAACTTGGTGGTAGACTGCACCGTCTGGGTGGTCTCTTGCGTGTCACGAAGGATCGGACCGATTTCATCCCGCAACAAAAGCACTAGCAAACGTATCTGCCAGAGCAACAATAACAATATGATACCGATAACTATCGATTCTAGCGCCAGCAGAATGATTGAAACGTCTCGGAGATCAGCAAGCACGGCTATAACCTCGAATAGGAGTGTTCATTTTGATTATTTTACCCCCTCAACCAGACAAAGGCAAGCATGAGCAGCCAGGCGAAAATCGTTCCTTCGACCAGATGCACCTGCCCCAACTTCAAAACATCTAGTTGTAGCAATACTCCGATGAGCTGGCCCATGGTAAAACCGAGGAAGGCAACAAGGATGAAAACACCTAAATCACGCCACCCCTTTCCCTTGATGAGATGGAATATCGAACCATAAACCACACTCAGAATAAGAAGGATCGCGATTGCGGGGGGTATGAAGATGATGCTCATGATTCAATGATACCTCCTCCCAGACAGATTTCTTTCTGGTAGAACACCACAGCTTGTCCTGGTGTAATATCCCGAAGAGTGGCGTCAAAGCACACTTTAACACGATCCTCGGCAACAGGAATGACCATGGCAGGATGATCAATGGATTTGTAGCGAATTTTCGCCGTGACGCGAATGGGTTCAAGTGGCGGTGTGATGAGCCAATTCACATCTCGGGCGCAGAGTTGATCCCGTCCGAGGGCCTCAGCCGGCCCAACAACAATCGCATTCTGCTTCACATCCAGCTTGATGACGAACAAGCGCTCAGGTGAGTTCAACCCCAGCCCCTTGCGCTGACCAATGGTATAAAACGGCAAGCCCTGGTGTCGTCCGATCTCCCGTCCCGACAGGTTTAGGATGGGGCCAGGGCGCACCGATTCCCTCGCCCAGTGCTGCAAGAATGCCCGATAATCGCTGGTAAAGCACAAATCCTGACTTTCGGCTTTCTCCGCCACTTGCAGATGGTAGCGTCGAGCCAAGGTCCGCACTTCAAACTTGGTGAAATGCCCCACAGGAAAGGTTAGGCGTTGCAACCGCGCCCGGGGGATGAAACTGAGCACATAGGATTGATCCTTGCGCTCATCCACGCCTCGCAACAGTTGCACCCCTGCGGGCGTATGACGCAGCCGGGCGTAATGCCCGGTGGCCAGAAAATCCGCACCCATTTCCGCCTGCGCGTAGCGCAGCATATGCTCGAAACGCACGCGACGATTGCAGACCAGGCAAGGATTG
>CAZYSY010000033.1:0-27176 GCA_964650295.1 uncultured Caldilineales bacterium
GGCCACGGCCACAAGAGAATTTCCATCAAACCACATTTGACTGAGTACTAGTTATCTGACACAAACTCAGTAGATCACGATTGCGAAAGTATGTGTCCAGCCCGATTCGCAATCCGGCGGGTTTGACGCTCGAATCACCGCCGGATCACGGATCCGGCTCTGCGCATCATGTCAAATCGTGATCTACTGAAACTGGTTTTGTTTGCTGTCAGAGGTCGAATGGATTTAGTTCTTGAGGCGCAGCCCTCTTCTTTGCTTCCTCTCCCGCTTCGAGATGGGCGGGAGGGGATGAGATTGGGGGAAAATTTGCCACCGGTGGGGTTGGTATCGTTGTTTGGAGGGCTTGCGGCCTGTTTTCGATAAAGTTTATTGAATTTCTGACCTATTGTCCCAACAAATTGTTAGAAAAGTGTGAAAAATGTGTTGGAATTTGTAAAACGGGGCGCTCATATAGCGCCTTGCCAATGAGATTTTGGCCCACAGAGCTAAAAATGCTCGCATGCATAGACGCAAGGTGCGCCAGGAAGGACTTTGCGCCTTTTTGCTTTGTGAGTGGCGCCTTTACGTGTGTTGTCTTCCTCTGGTTTCGGCTTCTTTGGTTAAAGAATTGAAGGGTGGGCGAGCGCTGAGTGAGAATTGGATGATTAGCTCCAGAAGTGATTGAAGACGCCATAGCCGCCGTAGGCCAGCAGTAATGCGCGTAGAAGTTTGCCCAAGAATGTGCCCCACAGAAATTTTGGCACAGGCATTCGTAGTGCCCCGGCCAGGATTCCCACAAAGTCGAAAGCGGGATTGGGAATGAAGGCCAAAATCATGATGAACCACACGCCCCAGCGCTTCATTAGCTTCGCTGATTTTTGATAACTCTCTCTGTTTTCCAACACAATGCTCCCTGATGACCCGGCCAGATATCCCGTGATTTCACCCAGTGCTTCTCCCATGGCTGCGGCCAGGGCCACTGGAAGCGGATTTAACGTCGCCCCGGCCGCGATGGTGAGCGCCCAACTAGGTGCAGGTAAGAAAATGGTGGCGTTTGCCAGAAACCCAACGATAAAGACCCCAACATACCCCAGACTTTGCAGCGCGCCACTCTCTCGGAGCAGCCACAGCGCCACCATGGCGAACACCGTAATGAGAATGGCCAGGCCGATACGAAAGATGGCCTGCTGCTTGGGGGTGAGTTGGGGTCTTTTCACATCAGTATGCGAAATGCGTCAATCCACTTCCTCGATTTCGATGGTGTCGATGTAGTCTCTTTGCTCGATCGCATAAAGCACATCGAAACCATCGAGCAATTTGCCAAAGACTGTGTGTTTGCCATCCAGCCAAGGGGTGGCCACATGGGTGATGAAGAATTGACTGCCATTGGTGTTGGGGCCAGCGTTGGCCATGCTCAGCACGCCTGGGCCATCATGGCGCAGCGTCGGCACGATTTCATCGGGGAATCGGTATCCTGGTCCACCGCGTCCCGTGCCCGTAGGATCGCCAGTTTGAATCATGAAGTCTTTGATCACGCGATGGAAGGGAACGCCGTCGTAGAATTTATCGCGGGCTAAAAAGACAAAATTGTTGACGGTCATCGGCGTTTTGTCGGCGTAGAGTTTCAGCCGCATATCGCCTTTGTTGGTTTTGATGGTGGCGTAGTAAGTTTTGGTGGGATCCAATTGCATGGAGGGGGGGGAAGTGTATCTTGGCATCATGCTTTTCCTGGGTTGCGAGGGTCCCCAATCTTCAGCGTCCCGAGACAACGGGCGATAGACGCTAAATGGGAAATTCGGCATCCACTTCGCCCGTTGTCTGAGCAAGCTTTAACGGGTGCTGGGAAATGGGGAGATAAGATCGGTTACGGGGTTCGATGATTATTTTTCGATGATGTCGATGCGGATGACTTTGTCTCCGGGTTCGGTTGCGGTTTGGGGATCGCGCTCTTTGAGTTGTTTGACCACATCCATGCCCTCGATGACTTCGCCGAAGATGGTGTGTTTGTCATTCAGCCACGGCGTTTCGGCCAGAGTAATGAAGAACTGTCCACCATTGGTGTTGTAGCCGCGATTCGCCATGGCCAGCAGGCCTTCGCGATCGAAACGCAACTCATTCACGATCTCATCATCAAAGGTGTAGCCTGGTGAGCCTGCTCCCGTGCCCGTGGGGTCGCCTCCTTGAGCCATAAAGTCGGCAATGACCCGGTGGAAGGTGGTGTCGTCGTAATAGCCGAGAAGCGCCAGGACCACGAAATTGTTAACCGTGATGGGCGTTTGTTTTTCGAATAGATCAAGTACGATGTCGCCCTTTTCCGTACGGATGACGGCCTGATAATCTATTTCAGGATCGATCTGCATTGCGGGCGGCGTGTTGAAATAGTTGTTCCGTTCTACAGGAGGAATTTTACTCAGCGGACGCTCATCATCTTTGGGCATGGTGGGCGCAAATGGCGTGGGGGTGGGGGTAGGAGTGGGCAACAGGGATTTATTCGTGGTCGAAATCGTAATACGTTTGATCAGCATCCCTTGTTGATCGGTGTTTTCTTGTGGGTTTAACGCATGGAACTTATCCAGCACATCTTGTCCGCCGATGATGCGTCCCAACGGCGTGAAGTGCGCCGACAGCCACGGCGAGGGCTTGAGGGTGATGAAAAATGCTCCGCCATTGCGATTGGCGTCAGGTTGGGCGCTGCCCAGCCATCCCACATCATTGAAGGCTTCTTCCTGAAGTTCATCCTCGATGACATACCCTGGAGTGCCGGTGCCTGTGCCACTGGGATCGCCGCCAATTGCCACAATGAGCCCTCCATCCGGGGCGTCGGTGTCGGGGATCACCTGGAAGAAACGCGTGCCGTCGTAGTATCCATTATTGGCCAGCACGACGAAGTTGTTGACATTGTTCGGGGCGGCGTCAGCCAATAACTCCACCTGAATGTCTCCTTCTTCAGTTTCGATGTTGGCCACATAGATTTTTCCTGGCTCAAGAATGTTCTCGGGCGGCGCGTTCCAATAGTTCAGGCGCTCTTCCAGAGGCATTTCCGCCATGAAGTGGTCATCATTTTGGGCATTGGGGGGGAATGGCGTTGGGGTTGGGGTGGGCGTGGGCCGTTTGGATTGTTGGGCTTCGCTGATTTCCACCGTGTAGAGTTTGTCGCCCGGCGTCTCGGGATTTTTTTCTGGATCCCGAGGCGTGAGTTGTTTTAGCACATCCATGCCTTCGATGACTTCGCCAAAGATGGTGAAGTTGCCATCCAGCCAGGGGGCGGGACCATAGGTGATGAAGAATTGGCTTCCTCCCGTGTTGGGACCAGCATTGGCCATTGCCAGCAAGCCTGGTCTGTCGAAGTGCATGTCAGAGGTGATCTCATCGGGGATGGTGTAGCCAGGCCCGCCAGTGCCTGTGCCTGTGGGGTCGCCGCCCTGGGCCATAAAGTCGGGTATGACCCGATGGAAGGTGGTGTCGTCGTAGAATCCTTCTTTGGCCAGAAAGATGAAATTGTTGGTGGTCATGGGGGCATTTTTAGCATCCAACTCGACGATGATATCACCTTTTTCGGTTTTGAAGGTAGCGACATAGATTTTTTCCGGATCGATGAAAAGGTGCGGAGGCATGGGCCAGCTTTTGCTCTCTTCCTGCGCCGTCTCGGTGGTAGGTTGCGGCGTTTCTTTTTTCTGCATTGGCGCCACTGTTTCTGCTGGCGTTGGCGAAGCTTGTGTATTTGGCTCGATGGTGGGTTTGGCGCATCCTGTCACCAGGATGGCGCTCAGCGTCAGGATGAGAAAGAGAAGTAGGTGCTTGCGATTCAAAGTGTTTCTCCTGTAATGTAGGATGGAATGACGGAAGGTGATGGGTTAGGCGTCTTGTTGCTGCACGCTTTCCATGTAGTAGATAATGGCGAAGCCCGCCAGCAATAGGACGATTCCGACAATGGTCGCCTCGGGCAGAGACGCCTGTGTCACAAAGACTGCTATCATACCAAAAATACTGCCTAAAAGATAAAGCATCAAGACCGCTTCACGGCGAGTATACCCCATTTTTACCAGGCGATGGGAGAGATGGTCCTTCCCCGGAGTGGTAAACGGGTTCTTTCCTCGACGCAATCGTGATACGATCACCATGCTGGTGTCGAGAATAGGGACGCCGAGCACCAACACGGGCACCATCCAGGTGACCTCAGGGATATTGGTGGGGAAGCGTAGCTTAATACCCACCGCGGCCAATATGAAGCCCAGAAACAGGCTGCCTGTATCTCCCATGAAGATGCTGGCCGGATTGAAGTTATAGACGAGAAATCCAATGCATGCGCCCAACAGGGCCGCGGTCAATGCGCCTACTAGATATTGGCCCGAAAGCGCGGCCAAAAGCAGAAAGTAAGCGCTGGCCATGGCGGTTACGCCTGCGGAAAGACCATCCATGTTATCGAGAAAGTTGACAGCGTTGGTGATGAAGAGCACCCACAAGATGGTGATTAGGATATTCAGCGCCGGTAGCTGAAAAATAGAGACCCGCACTCCGGTGAGGATCAACACCACTACCGGAATGATTTGCCCAATCAGTTTGGCCCATGGCGGCAGAGGCATACGATCATCCCAGAGCCCCAGGAAGGAGATCAGGGAAGCGCCGATGATGATGCCTGCCACCTGATGAATATAAAATTTGTCTCCAAACAACGTAAGCGCCACCAACACCGCTGCATAGATCGCCAATCCGCCCAACATGGGTGTTGGCGTGACATGCGCCTTGCGCTGTGCGGGTTGGTCCAACATATTGGTTCGCATGGCCAGTCTGCGCGCTATAGGCGTCGCGGCCAGCGCCAGGGTCAGAGCTGCTGTAAAGATGAGCATGATCTGGGAGATCATGGTGAGCTTATTCACCTTTGGCTTTTTCTATCTGATGAATGAGCGCCTGAATGGAGGGTTGTTGAGAGGCTGGGGCGACCTTCAGGGCCTGGCGAGCATACTCAAGGGCTGTATCATACTCCCCCAGCTCGCGATAAAGCAAAGCCAGGTTTTGCAGGGCGCTGACATCTTGCGGGCGCAGCGCCAACACCTGCTTGTTGGCTGCGATAGCCTCCTCGATACGGTCCATTTTGGCCAGGGCGTATGCCATGCCGCTATACGCTCGGGGATTTTTCGGCGCTAACGCGACCGCTTTCTTGAAGGTTTCATAAGCGGTTTCCCAATCTTCCTCTTGAAGCGCCAGCTGGCCCATACGTAGATAGGTGTCAAGATAACCTGGATCCAACGCCAACGACTGTTGGAAACACGCTCGCGCTGTATCCATTTCTCCAAGCTGCATATAGACGCTACCCATTTCGTTCCAGAGATGCGCGGCGTGAGGACTGAGCTTGGTGGCAATGCGATAATTTTCTGCAGCTTTGTTCAAAGCGATGCGTTTTTCCGCCGGATCGGTGAGATATCCGGCCATGGTTGCGTAAAACCGGGCGAGATTGGCGGAGTGATCCGTGTTGAGGGGGTTCAGTTTACGCGCCAGGAGCAATATCTGTTCTGCTCGATCCCAAAGTTTCTTTTGGGCGTTGACCTCTTTCGCCTGACGGGCTTTTTCTAGCATGGCCCTTCCGCGAAACAAAAGGTAATAATCTTCGGCGGGGGCGAGTTCTGATGCCTTTTCATAAAACGTTAGGGCGTTGGTCCAATCACCTTGAGCGTCCGCTCCCTGACCAATTTTGAAATAAATATCCCCTCGCACAAGATTGACGTTGACGTTGCCAGTCATATAAAGCGCCAATGCCAGCGTTACCACGGCGGCGGCGCCCGAAAGCCATGGCTGATGGGCCCATTTGCCAACTGGCCTCGGGTCATTCCAGAGCAAGATAGCTGTAAGCGCCAGGCCCGAGAGCAGGATGAGCGCGATGAAGACGATGAAATTGTTGGCCAAATGCGCGGCCTGTTGTAAAGCCGAGGCTTCGCCGTGCATTTGCGTCAGGCGGGCGGCGATGATGAGTCCCGCCGTCAACCACACTCCCAGTGCCAGGCCTAATCCAATCAAAAGCGCTCGCAGGGCTTCATTTGTCGAGAGCGTTGGCTGCCACGTTTCGCCAAACGCCATCACAATTCCAACAATGACGGTGAAAAGCACCAGCGTGATGGAGCCCGAACCTGTGATCATTTCTCCATTGCTAAGATGGAAAAACCATGATTTGGTAAAGAGCGCTAGCGCATTCTCGTTGACAAGCTGGCCTGAAATGTAATTCCAATCCAATACAATGAGGACAATACCCAGCAACATGGCAAAGGGTAGCAAGAAACGCCAGAAAGGGATTCTCTCGCGAGGCTCTTTTTTGAGCGATGAGCTTCGACGGTCTCGTCGGTGTTTGTTTTTTCCTTTGCGTTTGCCGATGACGCGCGACATCTGAGGCGCTGGTGTGGGATTTTGCGGATGGGGAGCGAAGGTAACCTGTTTTGATCCCAAAGCAACCAGCGCCGCGGCCAGAATGAAAAAGGTCGTGCGGGTGGAGACAATGGCAATGCCAAAATGGATCTCTACAAAATGCGCCACCAACGTGGCGAAAATAGCAATGATGAGCAGATGTCGCCGCTCCAATGATGAGATCTCCTCAGAGCCGCGAAAAGCGGCATACGTGATATAGATGAGGATGCCGAGGATGAAGCCCAACGGCATTCCCACGCCCAAAAACTCAGGAACTCCCAACAGCCAGGGAATGAGCACGCCTAACGCCGCGCCAGAGACGCCTAAAATGAAGAACAGATAACGGCTGAATTTATCGGCAATGAGTCCCAGCCATTTGAGAGAAAAATAAAAAATGCTGAAAAACAGCGCCAGATAGGCCAGAAAGCCGAGGATGCCTGTATTCACCAGACTATCGAACGTCTCGTTGTGCGAACGGTCGGGCGAAGCATTCCGGTGTTCCAGTTCGCCCAACTCGGGACGATAGAAGCGATTGTAGGCCACCCACATGGATTCTGGCCCATATCCGATAAGTGGCCGGATGGTGTTAAGAGGATCGACATCGCCATCTGGAAATTGCAAGGGATCGTGGGGTTTTAGCATCATCTCCACTACTCCCTGCCAGATGAGAACGCGCACCCGCCCTGTGCCATGCTCGAAGTCCATAAGCCGGGCCAATCGTCCGACATAGGGGATGTCATGAAATCCAGGCAGAAAGGATGGAGATAGATTCAACATCACGACCAGTAAAGCCGCGAACAATGACTGGGTGATGAAGCTCAGCCACAGCCAACGCCATCCTGTTTTTCGCAAGAGCGGTACGAGATAGAGCGCCATGGCGCCGATGAGCGCCAGCAGCATAACAAGCACGCCCAGGGCGTCGGTTCGATTGGCCATCACAAAAAGCCCGACGCCCAAAATAACCAATCCTAACAGGCCCATGCCTGCGCCCATCGCGACATCTTTTCCTGTCATACTTGCATGGCCAGCGGCCTGCTGCCGTAAACTGGTCAGCACCAGCAAGCCAAACACATACAACCCCACGGCCAAACCGATCCAGGGACCGCGACTCTGGGTGAAAAGAATTGCCAACAACTGCGCGACCAGCACAAAAAGCGTTGCTCCTGCGGTCATGGCATCGGCATGAGACCCTTGTGCGTCCAACAACATCTTGCGCGTGGCGGTCAGCATTCGCTCGATGGTCAAGGGCACGGCCATAATCAGCCAGGCGGCCAGGAAGATCGAGTTGCCCATATTGGCAGCCACGCGTTTGACGGTGTCGCCTCCCCAGGGCAATGGGTCTAAGCGGAAATGTTGCATGATGCCATAGAGCGCGATAGGAAGGCTGATGAGGATAATCGTATATTGCAGTCGTCGCCACTGCGCTTCATGGTTCAGGGCATTGAGGGTCAGGAAAAATAGGATGATATAGCTGACCATGGTGAAGGTTCCCTGCAGCCGCTGATAAGAGCCCCAAAAGCTTTGTCGGGGCGTCACTGAAAACGCTGTGCTCAACAAATAGGCGGCCAGCAATGACAAAACAGGCAACACCAGCGGTCTTTGCCAGAAACGAGGGGGATGAGATTCTGTTTCTTGTGAGGTGCGCCAATTTTCGAATAGCTTGATGACGCCAGCCATCAATCCAAACAGGGCCACTGTTCGCACCAGGCTGATCTTGTCTGGTTCGAAGACCCGTTGTGAATACACGTTGAAGAAGAGTGGAGCCAGAATGAGCGCCAGGAGCCAGGCGGTTTCCATGGCGCTGTCGGCCATTTTGATGAGTCTGGATGTCATGAGTTTTGATGTGGGGGTTACGCTTCCAATGCGCCAAGGATGAGTGGAAGAAGTTGTTTCTTACGTGAGACAACGCCATCGGCCCGCAGGGTGCCATCGGATTCTCGATTGTAGGGCAGCAACTCTAGCGCCGGAACTTCGTTGGTCAGGAGCAAGCGACTGGAGCCAGAAACGACGTCGGTGACCATGAGGATGGCAAAATCCAGGCCATTCTCATCTCGAAGTTTTTGCAGCGCCTCTCGCAGTGGCTCCAGGTAGCGTTTCAGCTGTTGGAATCCAGCGACTTCAACCTGTGAGATGCCAAATCGTTTGCCCGCGGCGTCGTAGAGCTTGAAATCAGCGTGGACGATTTCATCGGGTGAGCGAGAGGAAAGTCCGGCTCCTGATTGTAAAACAGCCTGGGCGTAAGAATCAAAGCTTTCACCTGCGAGGGGCGATCCGCCAATGAAGGCCCAGCGGCTGAGACGTTTTGCCGCCTGTTTGTCACGATCGGTGGTGGTGGGAGAGGTGAGCGCCAATGTGTCGGAGATGATGCCCGCCAACATCATCCCTGCCAAAGCGGGCGGTGCGCTCAGCCCTACTTCATCGATGCGTTCCGAGACCAGCGTGCAGGTGCTTCCCACCGGATCCACCGTCATTTTGATGGGGGTGCGAGTGGGCGCATTGCCCAGGCGGTGGTGATCAAGAATCTCGATAAGATCGGCTTCATCCAACGATCCCAACGCCTGATCTGGCTCGTTGTGATCCACCAACACGACTTTGATGCGGGGCGGATGTAGCGCTTCGCGCTGGCGACAGACGCCCACATAACTGCCGTGGTCATCCACCACCCAGAATTCAGTGCGCTCTTCTCGTAAGATGCGGGGTAGCAGATCTTTGATGCGGTTGCCTGCGCGGAATTTTGGCACGCCGGTGTCGCAGGCTTCGGCCGAGCGCGTGTCGAAGAGATCGGAGAGGCTGACGTCGGCTTTGTGGGTGTGGGGACCAATAAGATCGCTCAACCAGTTGAAAAGGCTGAGACCGGTGATGAGGCCAAATGGTGAACCATCGCTGTTGATGACCGGAGCAATGCCGCCCGTGCGGGTGGCGATGGCCCAGGCATCGCGCAACGGTTCATCAGGCGTTGTGGTGTTGAATCGATGTGCGATGTTTTCGAACCGGGGCGAAGCGTCGGGCAACAGCAGCGGAGGTTCAAGGCCCAATCGGCTGAGCACCCAGGTGGTTTGAGGATTCAATTGACCGGCGCGGGCGGCAACGACATTCACCCCATTCTTGGTTTCGTCCAGGAACCAGGCATAGCCCATGGCCGAGGCGATGGAATCTGTGTCGGGGTTTCTGTGTCCGATGACATAGATGGTGTTTTCCTGTTTGGGCATGTCGTTTTCCTCTGCATGCAACACGTAACCGTGCGGAATGTTTGTGATGTTTAGGGGCTCCGACCTACCAACGCCAGGCCGCGCTCGAATTTCGACAAAGGTTGGGGGCGCATGTTGAGTTTGTCTTCCAGCAGGCGTTCGAGTTCCTGCAATTGCGTTTCATCGGCGTCGGGAAGCAGTTCGATCTCCAATTCCCAGGCCCGATCCATGTGTCCTGCTACTTTCCATAATACTTCATCCAAACTGAGCTGGGCAAAAGCCTGGTTTTGCTGATTCAAAAGGGGGGCCACGTGTCGTCTCTGATGGATCGTGAGCAGCTCTTGCATGGGATGGCCGTCGAGCAAGGTTTTCAGTAGTTCGGTTGCTGGCGCGTTGGGCCAATGGTCAGGATCGGTGTCCTGAACCGGAATGTTCAATTCTTCTCGGCGATGTAATGCGCCTTGGACAGTTGTAAGGCTTTTGAGCTGGAGAATAACGTTTTGGTGCTGCTTTCGCAGACGCAAGGCGTATCCTTTTTGGGCCAGATGACCGTTCGCAGTGTCGTAATAACGATCGACGATCTCCACGGTCTGAAAATGAGTAAGTGGGTAGGGGCCCAGGTGTTGTTGCTTGAGCAACTGCCGGGCGAATGCTTCATTCACGCTGTATTTCAATTCAATTTCGATGCTCATCCATAAAAAATTCCTGGTCGTGATGCGAATTTCAGTAGATCACGATTTGCCATGATGCGCAGAGCCGGATCCGTGATCCGGTGGTGATTCGAGCGTCAAACCCGCCGGATTGCGAATCCGGCTGGACACATACTCTCGCAATCGTGATCTACTGAACAGGGACGTGTATCCCATGAAATTCAGTCGGGCCGAAATTGCTTGCTGAAGACTTGGCGAGGGCGGCGATGCGGATGGCTTTATGGCGCCAACTCGTAATCCCAGCCGAAGTTGATATCGACTTTTGTCTCGCCTGGCCTCAGGGTGATGTTGTATTGTCCATCGGGGGGGTGTGTCCACTGACCGGGAATAAAAATGTACTGGTTGTACTCAGACGCCGCATCGATGCTTACGCAATAATCGCCTGCTTTTAGTGCGATGAATTGATAGCGACCTTCGGCATCGGCCAACACTGTGCCCAAGCCCGTAGATGGACAAGCGCCCTCGCCCAGCGAGATCCTTGCTCCGCCGATGGGCGGTTCGCCCGGTTCGTAGAGACCATCGGCAATGACGCCGCCACTGGGCGCTGGTTGGCAACCTGGCGGGAGGACATCGCCGCTGGCTTGATCCGCTGCGCATAGATCATGCCATACGAATCCCTTGATCACACCATTGGCGACAGCTTCTGGCGCATTCTTGGGCACAACGATCTTGACCCAAAAGGCGATTTTTCCATGTTTGCCCAGGCCAAACTTGCTGCCATCTGGCGTCTGCAGGAACCATTTTCCGCTATATTTGCCTTTCTTGAGAGGCGCAGTGAGAGAGACGGAGAGATCGATGGTTTTCCCTGGTTTGACGCTAACCCCCAAAGGCTGCTGATCTGGCCCACCCATTTGTTCTCCTCCGGCGAAGACCAGCGCATATTCTGGCGTCCAAGTGCAGGTTCCCACATTTTTAAGCCGCCAGGTTTTGATGAATGGCGCGCCAGCTTTGATTTGTTTGTTATCCGGGACGGTGACATCCTTGACGAATTGGATGCGATTGGTGCAGTTGGTCTGGATGGGATGGGGGGTGGGCGTGGGGGTGGGCGTGGCGGTGGGCGGCTCGATGGCTGGGAGCAGCACCGGCGGCAAAGGTGTGGGAGTGGGTGTGGGCGTGGGAGGGATATTGTCGACGCCCAATGCGAAACCTGATTCTACGCCGTTGGCAACCACTGCATAGTGTCCCGCGGGCAAGCCTGCACCCTCCAGGGGGATGGTTTTCGAGAAGTTTTGAGGCGTTTTCGGGCATCGCTCCTGGCTTGGTCGTTGGGTGGACAGTTCGATCTCAAATCGGCCATCTTGCTGTGAAACCGAGGCTTCGCCTAATTGGGTGCAGGCGTCTGGTAGCGTGCCGTTCACTTCCGCGATGATGTCGAATGGGGGTGTGTCGCCCTGGAGCCTGACTGAAACTGACGCGACTTGCGCCTGACCCACAAGATTCCCCTGGGCGTCTGTGGGGCCTTCGGGCTGAGCGTGACATGCGCTCAGCAGTAAAGGAACGATGAGCAGCAGAGTCAGGATCGCCAGAGCAAGGAGCAATCGATTCCGGGGGAAGGTTGGGTGCATGGTCGGGCCTCCGGGAAAAGTCGAGGGAGAGATGCTGGTTTCACGTGTATTTGATTATACTTCATTCTGCCGATATGATCATGCTGGCGGAATCGGATCGTAGAGTTGACCATTCCGTCAAGCTGGGCTACCATCTTTTGCATCTGTTTGAACTCATCGAGCCAAAGGTTTCCCCGCCAAATCGTTATCGCACCATATGCGACCATGGTGCGATAACAAACGATGGCTCTTTTCTATCTCTGGGGATCGCGACCTTGACTATCGCCGGAGAAGCATGAATCCCATGAAATCCAATAGATAGCCAAGACCTTTTGCTTCGCAACTCGCCGCTTGACCTGCTCCTTCCCATTGCGCATTAAACAATCATTCAAGATCGAACAAATCTATGACAACTACTGTATTACAACAACTCATGGCCACCATCCAGGCCCGTAAAACCGAAATGCCTGATGATAGCTACACCGCGTTTCTGTTTCGTTCTGGCGAAAACGAGATTTTGAAAAAAGTGGGTGAAGAAGCCATCGAGGTGCTCCTCGCAGCCCAGAGAGAGGGGGACGATCGGGTGATCTATGAATCCGCCGATCTTATTTATCATTTATTGGTGTTGCTTGCTGCTCGCGGTCTCTCGTGGCAGCAAATCGAAGCGGAGCTGGCCCGGCGTTTTTAGCGGGAAGGGTTTCGGCTCCCACGCCGTCGGAGGCTTTTGAAGATAGCTTCGATTGGCATTGATATTCGCGGGCAGTGGCCTGCAGCGTCCGTTTCGCCTCGGCAATTTTCGCGGCGTTGGCATCAGCGCGGCCGCGACGTGAGGACGATGCTGGCAAAATAGCGGTGGAAGCGCAGATCGTCACTCAGTTCAGGATGAAACGCGGTGCCGAGAAGATGATGCTGGCGCACGGCAACGATGGGGCCGTTATCGGGTAATCGCGCCAACATCTCCACCTTGCGGCCAATTTCAACCACTGCTGGGGCGCGAATGAAGATGGCATGAAAAGACCCCTTCGGGTCTTCGGGACGAGCGACTTCGTTTAGAGCTGACACCTCTAGGTCTACTTCGAAACTACTCACCTGACGCCCGAAATAGTTTCGATCCACGGTAATATCCAGACCGCCAATCAGGGGTTGCCCCCCCTTTTTTTGCCTTACGGCCCGCTCGGCCAACAAAATGAGCCCCGCACATGTGCCCCAAGTCGGGCGCTCTTTGATGAACGCGCGTAGCGGCTCGAGTAAGTCAAAAGCTACGGCCAGTTTTCCCATCGTGGTGGATTCTCCACCCGGGATGATGAGTCCATCCAAATCATGCAATTGTTCGGGCAGTCGGATTTCGGGTGCATCAACGCCCAACGCCTGCAATTTGATGATGTGTTCGCGAAATGCCCCTTGCAAGGCCAGCACACCGATTTTCATCGACAAACGTAATCCTTTGGTTCTGTAATGCGACTGAATAATCTCGAAGATGTCACTTAACGTTTAGCGCCTGGCTCTGTGACGAAGCCATGACGAGGATAGAATTGATTTGATCGGAAAAAGATGACAATCGCCTTCCAGACCACAAAAATCTGGCATTTGGGAGGCTTTTTCTCCGTGTCTCCGTGGCGAAATGTTGTTTCCGATAAAGAAAAGGAGGAACGTGACGAAGGTGAACTCATCCACATTCATCCTTAACTCGTCATAAGGCGTTGTCCGGTTTGCATCGAAAAGAACAGAAGAGGGGCGCCGGGCGGACGTGCGGTCGCCCCATGTCGCCTCCGCTTCTGTTCTCAGGTTTTCGCATTACCATCCTCGGTGGGCGATCTTTTCTTCTTCGGTCATCGATTCGACCGTGCGCCCAACCATGGGCGCGCCCAGGTTACGACTGACTTCGGCCAGGATGGCGGCATCCTGATAGTGGGTGACCGCCTTGACAATGGCGTTGGCGCGTTTCGCAGGATTGCCGCTCTTGAAGATGCCCGAGCCAACAAAAACGCCATCCACGCCCAATTGCATCATCAGAGCCGCATCCGCTGGTGTGGCGATGCCTCCCGCCGCAAAATTCACCACAGGCAGCCTACCCAGCTCCGCGGTCATCTTCACCAACTGATATGGCGCGCCGATGTTTTTGGCATAGGTGAACCGTTCTTCGGGAGCCATGGTCTGAAGCTGACGAATCGCCCCCAACACCGTACGGGCATGCCGCACCGCCTCGACCACATCTCCGGTGCCAGCTTCGCCTTTGGTGCGGATCATAGCCGCGCCCTCATTGATGCGGCGCAGCGCCTCGCCCAAATTTCGGCAACCACACACAAAGGGAACCTTGAAATCCCATTTGTTGATGTGATGTTCTTCATCGGCCGGGGTCAACACCTCGCTTTCGTCAATGAAATCCACTCCCAGATGCTCCAGGATTTGAGCCTCGACAAAATGCCCGATACGCACCTTGGCCATGACCGGAATGGTAACCGCATCCATGATTTCAAGAATTTTTTCAGGATCGCTCATGCGGGCCACGCCGCCTTCGGCGCGAATGTCTGCGGGCACGCGTTCCAAAGCCATCACAGCCACCGCACCCGCCTCTTCGGCGATGCGGGCCTGCTCAGCGTTGGTCACATCCATGATGACCCCGCCCTTGAGCATTTCCGCCAGGCCAGATTTAACAGTGAACGTGCCAGTTGTTGCTTCCATAGTTGTTTATATGCCTCCAAAGGTGTTTTGGTTTTGAAACGATACAGAACTTCCTCTGAAATCTCCGCGATGAGCCATGATCATGCGACGCCAATCGACGCCGCATGATTTTTACAACGGTCGAAGTCTGAACCTGCGTGAATATTTGTAACGACAAATTCCATATCTCGCGCCTGTCGTACAAATCGCCAACGCCATCAAGGGGCTCGACGCCAAGATTTCAAACGAAGGCCAGCACGGTTTTGTTTTGTGGGGATGACGTTTTGGCTGCGTCATCCCCTTCCCCTATTGTACTCCCTCCATCCTGGTTTCGTCCAGAATCAAAGTAGATTTCGTGCCAATGATTTTCTGACATCACTCCCGTTCATGATAAAATATGCAGTCTTGCGAACGTAATGATTTGCTTCGAAGATCGAATCGCTATCGTGTGCAACGGTCGCTGAGATTAATTCGTTTGCGTCAGTCAGCTTGACGGAATCGTCTCGATGACCCATGTAAACGCTTCGGTGGATGATGTATTGCATGAAACCGTTACGTGATTCGGCAATACCTCCCCGAGACCCTTTGAAATGCTCTATGGATCAATCCTTCAAGATATTTTTACATCGGCGCCGGCAACAGCGTATAAAACGGTGGCAAATGCCAACCTGGAAAAAAATTCTGGGCATGGTTACTGTCGCCATCACGTTAATATTGATTCTTTCGGCAACCGTGCTCGCCAGCGGCGCAGCAGTGGCTGGCGGCGTCTATTACTACTTCACCCGCAATTTGCCCGACCCCAGCACCATTGTCACCGAGCAAGAAAATTTCGAAACGGTCAAAATCTACGACCACACCGGTCAGGTGCTACTGTATGAATCCATTGATCCAAGGCCGTTCCGTGGAGATCGCACCTATGTCACGCTGGAACAAATCAGCCCCTACCTCATCAACGCCACCATCGCCTTGGAGGATCGCTCTTTTTGGGAGAACCCTGGCATCAACCTGAGGGGGATTGGTCGCGCCTTCGTGCAAAATCTGCAAGGCAGCGCGATTCAGGGTGGGTCGAGTATTACGCAGCAGTTGGTGAAGAATGTGTTGATCCCGCCCGAAGAACGCTTCCGACGATCTTATACCCGCAAGATCAAGGAAGTGTTGATGGCCATGAAGATTACTCAGGAATATGATAAAACGCAGATTCTGGAGTGGTATCTCAACAACAACTTCTATGGCAATTTCAGCTATGGCATCGAATCCGCCGCTCAGACTTATTTCGGTAAATCGGCCAAGGAGTTAAATCTGGCCGAGGCCGCAATGCTGGCGGCGTTGCCGCAGTTTCCGGGCCTGAATCCCATTCAGTCGCCTGATGATGCCAAGAGACGGCAGCGCAAAGTGCTGCTAGCCATGGTTGAAGCGGGTTACATCACCCAGGCCCAGGCCGATGAGGCTTATAATCAGCCGCTCGATGTGCGCGATTCACCTTTGGAGCGTTTCGAGAATGATATTGCTCCCCACTTTGCCCTCTATGTGTTGGATCAACTCCAGAAGGAATTCAACACGCCTGATGATCCTTATTTCATCTGGCGCAATGGTCTGACAGTGCGCACCACCCTGGATGTGGAGATGCAGCATCAGGTCACCTGCATCGCCCGGCAGCGGGTGGCGCATTTGCAACACGAAAATCCAGACATTCCCGGCTGCGAGAAGCTTGATCCGGAGCCTTTCTTGCTCACCACCAAACACAAGCATATCGATCATAACGTCACCAATGCTGCGGTGGTGGTGTTGGATACGAAAACGGGCGAGATTCTTTCGATGTTGGGGTCGTTGGATTACAACAATCGGGAGATCGATGGCGAAGTCAACGTTGCTCTGGCAGAACGACAACCAGGATCCTCCTTCAAGCCCATTACCTATCTCACCGGCTTTAGTCAGGGGTTGACTGCGGCGACCGTGGCATGGGATGTGCGTCAGGTTTTTCCCGACGCCATCGAACCCTACACGCCCGAGAATTACGACCGCAAATATCACGGGCCTGTACCTTTACGCGTGGCGCTGCAACGTTCTTACAACATCCCTGCAGTGTGGGTGATGCACAAGGCCGGTGTAAAAAATGTGGTGAACATGGCGCATCGTTTGGGCATTACCAGCCTCAACAAAGATTATTATGGATTAAGTTTGACCCTGGGCGGTGGAGAGGTGAAACTGTTGGATATGGCCTATGTATTCGCCACCCTGGCAAACGGTGGTGTCATGAAAGGAGAGCCCGTATTGCCCGAGGACCTGCGCCCGGGCTATCGCACTCTCAATCCGGTGGCGATCCTCGAG
Source organism: uncultured Caldilineales bacterium (assembly GCA_964650295.1). Lineage (GTDB taxonomy): Bacteria > Chloroflexota > Anaerolineae > J102 > J102 > M2005. The sequence continues at coordinate 16,804 of CAZYSY010000033.1, forward strand.
GTCAAGGATCGAGATGGCAACATCCTCAAAGAATATGAAGGCCCGCAAGAGCAACGAGTTATCAGTGAGCAGCTGGGCTATCTCATCGATAACGTCCTCAGCGATCCACGTCCCCGCCCGCCCGCCTTTGGCATCTTCGCACAATATCTCGAATTGCCCGATCGCCCCATCATCGCCAAAACCGGCACCACCAACGATTTTCGCGATGGGTGGACCTTGGGTTCTAGTCCGGAGATTACCGTGGGCGTGTGGGTGGGCAATGCCGATAACACCCCCATGGAACATGTTTCTGGTTCGGTTGGAGCCTCTCCCATCTTCCACGACATCATGAGCTACGCTCATCGCGGTTTGCCGGTGGAAGAGTGGGAGCAGCCAGAGAATATCATCAAGCGCACGGTTTGTTATGAAAGTGGATTGCTGGCCACCGAGATCTGCCCGCATCGTTACACCGAAATATTCATCGCCGGCACCGAACCGGAGGAGTATGATAATTTCTGGCAGGTATTCGAGATCAACAAACTCAATGGTAAACTGGCAACACCCTATACCCCGCCTGAGCTGATCGAACAGCGCGTCTATCCGGTTTTTCCGCCTGTCGCCCAGGATTGGGCCAAAGAACAGGCTGAACTGGGCAAGATTGAACTGCCGCCCACCGAATACGACGACACCTTCGGCCCGGTTTTCACCAACGAAGAGGTCGCCATTGCCCGTCCTGCCCCCTTCAGCTACATCAAAGGTCAGGTGGAAATCTGGGGCAATGCCCGCAGCGGCGACTTCCGGCTCTATCAGCTTCATTTTGGCCAGGGACTACAACCCCAGAACTGGCAACAGATCGGCCCCGACCACTACAACCAGGTCGACAAAGGCATTCTGGAGCATTGGGATACGACGGGCCTGAACGGCCCCTACACATTGCGGCTCTCGGTGATCGAAAATAGCGGTAATGTGCGCCAGGCCGCCATTCCTCTCACCGTCGACAACACACCTCCCACCATTCATCTGACCACGCCCGAAAATGGCAAAGTGTATGTGAAAGAGGACGATGAGTGGGTGAATCTCAACGCCCTGGCCACCGATGATTGGTCGATGGATCGCGTTGTATTTTTCCTGGATGATCATCCACTCATCACCACCACGGTTGCACCTTACAGCGCCAAGTGGACCATTACCATGTCTGATACCGTGCTAAGTCTGGATATGCCCCCCATCACTGCCATGCGCCCCATTACCAATCCTGATGGTACGATAACCATGCAAGAGCAGGTCATCAGCACCGTCACTGCTGACGAGCAAGACCCCACCCGGCTCATCCTCACCCTGGACAATGGATTTGGCATCATCCACGACACCCAGGGCTACACCGAGACCCACATCATTAAAGCAGTTGCCTACGATGCCGCGGGTAATAAGGCCGAAAGTCCACCCATTCGTATTTTTGTGATTCATCAAGAGGATGAAGGTCCGAAGCCCCGGGGTCAAAGCGGCTTGCTTCTCGATCTGGAAGATCCCACCCGCCATGCAGCGTTATGGTCCAGGCGGTTCGGCTCATGAACAATACGCCCCACTTTCTTCTTACCAACGATGACGGGGTGAATGCGCCCGGACTCTTGGCTTTGGCCCAAGCTATGCGTGAAATAGGCGCTGTCACCATTCTGGCGCCTCATCGAAACTGGTCGATTTCGGGACACAACAAGACGATGCACAAGCCGTTGCGTGTTTGGTCTGTCACTTTGGCCGATGGCAGCGAAGCGTTGACCACCGATGGCTCTCCTTCCGATTGCGTGGCCCTGGCTGCCATGGGACTCATCGAACGTCCCATCGACGCGGTGATTGCCGGCATCAACAATCGGCCTAATCTGGGGGATGACATCACCTATTCGGGCACGGTGGCGGCCGCCATGGAGGGCGCCATCAGTGGCTATCCTGCGCTCGCTGTTTCTATGGAAGAAGGCGATCCCTATCATTGGGAAACAGCCGCCCATGCCGCCGCACGCATTGCTCGAAAACTTTTGCAACATGGAGGCATGCCCGCCCGTACGTTGCTTAACATCAACGCCCCCAACCTGCCAGAGACTGAATTGAAGGGATGTCGGGTCACCCGTTTGGGAAAACGTCATTATCATGATGAACTGGTTGTGCGCTACGATCCATCGGGACGGCCATACTATTGGATCGGCGGCAAGCCTCCGACCAGTGAACTGGAACCAGGCGCCGATGTCTACGCCCTGGCGCATGGATATGTCTCGGTCACTCCGATTCATCTTGATATGACCGATGAGGATTTTCTCGATAAGCTGCGCCAGTGGATTGAATCCTAGCGCTCCCATCACTTAATCAAGTTCTTCTATGTCCTTTCGACCTCTTTACACACGCGATCGGCTTTGGGCCATTCTTGCCGTGATGGTTATGCTGGCAGTTGCCTTGTTGACGGCGACGGCGATTTTCAAACGTCCGGTCGGTCCGCCAACAGTGGTGTTGATCGGGGGATTGTTGCTGTTGATGGCCGCAGTGGTTGTGTTGCTTTATCGTCTGTGGGCGCTGCACACCATCGATTATTGGGTGGAACGAGATGCAATTCACATTCACTGGCGGGGCGAAGAAGCCATCGTTCCCCTGCCCGAAATCCAGCAGATTCGCCCCACATATCTCAAGATGCGTCCCTCGTGGCGGCATTGGCCGTTGCAATGGATGCACTCTGGTCAGCAACACGAACATCTGGTTTCTTACGCCACGCAGCCGCCGGAACGTTGCCTGGCCATCGAAACCGCTGGCGTCACCTTTATCATTTCGCCGCAAGAGCCCGAAGCTTTTCTAACCGCCTATGAGCAGCGACGCGCGTTCGGGCCTGCCCGCCAATTGAAACAGGTGATATATCTGGCTCCGTGGCGACAACACTGGTTCTTGAACGATCGTTTGGCTCAGGGATTGCTGTTCGGCGGGTTGTTGTTGGGATTGTTGGTATTGGCTTATACCATGTGGCGCTTTCCTCAACTGCCCGAGACCATTGCCATGCATTTCAATGCCCGCGGCGAGCCCGACTTGCTCAGCCCCCGTCGCGCCATTTTTCTATTGCCCGGCATTGCTTTGCTGAGCGGATTTCTCAACGCGGCCATTGGCATTGCGCTTTACGAATACCAGCGTTTCTTTTCATACATTCTTTGGAGCGTCTCCATCATCTTGCAGGGCGCTTTTCTGTTTATCGTCGCCAACCTCATCAATCTGGCTGTGGGGGGCTGAAAGCGATATGTTTGTTCTGGGCTTTCCCACGATGTTCATCGTTGGGGTGATCTTGGCGGCGGTGGTGGGGATGCTGGCCTGGAAGTTGGGTTGGCTGACTTGGGGCGGGGCCTGGGGAGCCACACTCATCGGCGGACTTGTGTTTGGATTCGGCGGTCTCACCTGGGCGGCCGTGCTGATCGCTTTTTTTGCAGCCAGCGTTTTGCTTTCTCGCGTGGGGAGCGTGCATAAGGCCCGCGTGCTGGCGGATTTCGCCAAGAGCGGACCGCGTGATTTCGTGCAGACACTGGCTAATGGCGGCGTCGCCGCGCTTATGGCGCTGGGCGTGGGCATTTTTGGACATCATTCCCCTCTCTACCCTTATCTCACACTGGCCTACTTTGGTTCATTGGCGGCTGCCACCGCCGACACCTGGGCGACCGAACTAGGCATGCTTTCGAAGCAACAGCCGCGGCGGATCTCCACCTGGCAACCCACCCAGCCGGGCGTGTCGGGCGGCGTCACCCTGGTGGGAATGTTGGCCAGTGTGGCGGGCGGGGCATTTATGGGCGTGGTCACATTTGGCCTGATTCAGGCGGCATCGTTGCTGAGCTCCAGGCATTGGTTTTTGCAAGATTGGTTTTTGTTGCCGACGTTGACTTTAGCTGGTTTGGTTGGTTCTGTGGCCGATTCATTTTTGGGCGCAACGCTACAACGGTTGTATTATTGCGAACGTTGCCAGGTTCCTACCGAGAAACCCACGCACGTGTGTGGCGCTTCCGCCCGCCTCATCCGTGGCCGATCCTGGATGAACAACGATCTGGTCAATTTTCTCGCTACGTGCATCGGCGCCATCGTTGCGCTGATAACCTCACTACCTTTTCTCATCTCATGAGCATCGACTCCCATCCTCCCACATCTGTTTCGACATCGCCGTTGTTAAGCATCATCATCCCCGCATACAACGAAGAACGGCGGTTGCCGAACTCCATGACGCAGATCCTCGATTGGATGCAGCGCGTGCCATATGAAGTGGAGATCATCGTTGTTGAAAATGGCAGCACCGACCGCACAACCGAGGTGGCGGAAGCGTTTGCGCGTCAACATCCCAATGTGCGTGTCATCCATAGCGGAAAGGGCAAAGGTCGGGCGGTACAAACTGGCGTTTACGCGGGCCGAGGCGATTATTTGTTCATTTGCGATTCTGATCTTTCGATGCCCATTGCTGAGGTGGAAAAATTCTTGCCGCCCCAGCTCAACGGATACGATGTGGCGATTGGCAGTCGCGAAGCGCCTGGCGCTCAGCGTTTCGATGAGCCCAGTTATCGACACCTGATGGGCCGGGTGTTCAATTTTATCGTGCGCACGCTGGCCGTGCCTGGGTTTAGCGACACCCAGGCAGGATTCAAGATGTTCAGGCGCAAGGCGGCGCTGGACATCTTCCCTTATATGACCATCATGGGGTGGACCTTTGATGTCGAGGCGTTATACATCGCTCTGAAACAAGGCAAAAAAGTGGTGGAAGTGCCCATCAATTGGTATTTCGATGAAGACAGCCGCGTCGATCCCTTGAAAGACACCTGGCGCATGTTTTGGGATGTCATCACGATTCGATTGAACGATCGTCGTGGCGTTTATGACGGGCCTCCGCCAACCTCATCTTCTGACGTCGAGGAAAATCATGAAAGATAACTTGCTTTCTCAACTCAAAGTCATTGCTTCGCAGGTCGAGACTAACCCCAAAGCCGCACGCAAGGCGTTGCGCCGTCTGGCGCCCGATTTACCCCAAACAGCCGCGGCGCAAACTTCATTGGGCATGACGTATCTTGCTTTGGATCAACCTCGAGACGCCATGCGCGCATTCAAACGAGCCATCGAGTTGGACCCGGCCGATCCCACGCCTCGCTATCAGCTGGGGGTCTTGCAGTCGGATCAAGGGCTGTTGCCTCAGGCTGAGGCGCATCTGCGGGTGGCAGTGGATGCGAATCCCGAGGACCCGGATTATCTTTCGGCATTGGGCTTTACCTATTATCGAGCTGGGAAGCATCGTCGGGCAGTGGAAACGCTGGAAAAAGCATTGGCCGCGGGCGCTGAAAATGAGAATGCTTTTTTGGCGTTGGGATACCTTTATTACGAGGATGATCGCCTGCAAGAATCTCGCGACGTCTTCGCTCGTATCCTTGATCTCGATCCCGATCGTGGCGATGTCTATAACAACATGGGATATCTGGACCTCCTTTCGGGGGAGTTCGATCGCGCGGAAGCCTCGTTAAATTTGTGTCTGGAAAAGGATGACAGTTATCTACGAGCTCGTTATAATCTGGCCCTTTTGGCCTGGCTACGGGGTGATGAAGCGCAAGCCCTGCAGCTTTACAAAGAGGCTCGCCGCAGCGACCGCGCGGATGCAGAGCTGCAACAGCATCTCGCCGATCTGGACGAAATGACGGAAAGACATCCCGACGCGAACCTCTCTGCTCTGAAAAACAAGTTGGCCGTGGCCATCAAGACCGGTCGATTGAAGTAGTTACGCATCCAGCCGAGGCTTTACTCCGGTGAAAGTCATTTTGAACCTCGCACCGTTCCCACAAAGGACAGCTGCGATGGAGGTGGAATCGAATCGGCCCTTTGCCACCATGAATTTTTGACTCCATGGGATTTCATCGGATTCACACACCTCTGGGATCGGTTTCGGCGAGCGGATATCCTCTCTTTATTGGCGCTCGCAACATCTGCGTCCCCTGAATTTCAAAAGAATCGGTTTCTGGTATAAAAAATGGAAAAAGAATTCCTCACCTGGCAAGATGTTGACGCGCTGGCCGACGTGCTGTTACCGCAAATCGCGGGCCAGTTCGATGTCATCCTGATCATCACCCGCGGCGGCATCGTCCTGGGCGGCATCCTGGCCGAAGCCCTAGATATCCGGGACGTTCTCATTGCTGCGGTGGAATTCCCGCGTGCGTCTCAGATCGAAGAGCTGGCCTGGCCCACTTTTTTGCAATTTCCCAGCGATGCTTTGTTGCGCGGGCGTCGGGTGTTGATTGTGGATGATGTGTGGGATAGCGGGCGCACCATCAACACAGTGCGGGGCCGGGTAGAGGCAGCGGGAGGACATCCCGCTACCTGTGTGCTACACTATAAACCCGCGCGCTCTCGTTTTCCCGAACGTCAGCCCGATTATTACGCTGCTCTCACCGATCGTTGGATCATATACCCCTGGGAGGTGGATCGTGGGCCCGATTTGGCTACGGTCACGCCTGCGGTTTATCTTTCTTGAGATGCCTTGCCGGTTCGGAATTGCAGGGTGATGGGACGGAATGCTTCCTGGGGACGATTGAGGATTTCTTCGGGAAAGAGTCGGCAGAAGGCGCAGAGCCGGGGAGCGGTCGTGGGTTGTCCGCAACGCTCACAAGGATGCAGGCTCACCCCTTCTTCTTGTTGTCTACTGGCGAATAGAGCTTCCTTTTCGCGAGCTTTCAGGAATGAGAGGTAGAAATGAAGTTTGGCTCCAGGTTTGTCCCGTTCCAATTGATTGAGCAGCTCTTTGTAGTAGATGGTGGTCGCGCCTTCTGAAAATGGGCATTCTTCATAGATGTAGTCGATGCCGCGAACGATGGCGTATGTCGCTGTCTCTCGTTCGTAGAAACGGAAGAAGGGTTTGACTTTGCGGGCGAAGCCCGCGCTTTCAGGAAGCACGGGGGTTTGCCGGGCCAGAAATCCTACCTGCCAATTGAGGGTGTTTTGGCAGAGTACCGCCGCCTCATCATCCAGATTGTGCCCGGTGGCCAATACATTGTAACCAAGCTCGTGCGCGATGCGGTTCATCTCATGGCGTTTGACCAGGCCACACACCGAGCATGGTTTGCCTTTTCCCCGGCGGGTGCGGCGAGCCAAGGCCGGGATTCCTTCTCCATAGGTTTGTTCGATGTCGAGGATGTGAAGCCGGGTTTGGGGATGCGCTTCGGCAAAGGTTTTCACTATTTTGCGAGATTCATCGCTATATTCCAAACCACCATCAATGCCCAGGCCTAAATATAAACCGTCAGCCTGATACCCTAACCTCAAGAGCACATCCCACAGCGCCATTGAGTCTTTGCCTCCGCTCACGGCCACCAGAATTCGATGTTCATGGGTGAACATCTTGTACTTTTTGATAAATCGCTCGGTCTGCTCGACGATCCAGGCCGGAAAATGTGCTTTGCAGAGCGCGAGTTTGTGTTGGCGCATGTTGATGACCGCTGGCTGGCCGCATTTGCGACATTTACGCGGCATGATCCCCTCCAGAAATGACCGCCACCAGCCGGAGATGATCGCCTGCCAGCAGCCGTGTGCTGTCGTCCACCAGATCACCATTGCGGATCGTCAGGAAGTTCTCTGGATTCAGGTCGAGCTCCTCCATTATCTGTCGGGCTGTTTTGCCGGGCTCGACTTCCCATTGTTGTTTGCGTAGCGTGACCAGGACGTTTTCGTTCATGAGGTGACTCTGAGATGCATTCATCGGCTATTGTACAGTGATTTCAGTGAGGAGATACATGTTGTCGGGCAAGGAGGCGCCGGCGGCGTCGACGCCAGCGAGACGCGTGAGGTCGTTGAATCGATAGATAGTCGCCATCAGTCTGTAGGTTCCCGGGGCGAGATCGTCGGGCAACGACAACCAGCGGATGGTGTCCAGCGCATCGCCTTGCCGCCAATGTTCGGGCCGCAGCACATCGCTGACGGGGCCATCGTTGCCCGCAATCCAGGTGTTGTCTTCGTCCAGAAGCTGGATCGAAAGTGTGAGGTCTGCGGGGCCCGGGCCCAGGGCCTGCCATTGTAACCAAATTGGCAGAACGTCTCCGGCATATTGCGGCTCCGGCAACATGTTCACGCGTTCAAGAGCGATGACATGCTCGAAGGTGGCCAAGAATGAATCATCTTGCGCCGACACATGCTGCCATGCAGGATCGATACGAACCGATCCGAAGATGGCGCTTTCTCCAATGGGATTGCCCCGGCTATCGTAAGTGGGGAGTTGCTTGGGGTTATTTCGGGGATTGAAGAGTTTGACCTGGATGACGCCTGACGCGGGCGTTGGCCCGTTGGGTGTGACAATAAACCAGTAGGTCTCTTTGAAGATATAGCCCGATGGCCAAACATTGGTGGCCATTTTGCCATAGCCAGGATAGCTGACCATGCCGCCATAAGGTTGTCCTCCGGGGCCGACCAGATAAATGGATAACGCGTAGGGCTTCACGGTGGGCGCAATGACGCGCCAGGCCAATGTGACGGCCATGCCCTGCTCCGCCTTTACGCTTTCGGTAGGCCATATCTCGGCGGAGAGCAACTCGGCCGCGTCACCGAATCGGATGTTGATGGGTATGGGCAATTCGGGGGCTACAGCCAGGGCTTTGGGCGGTTGATAATGGGGCGCAATCAGGAAAAACAAGAGATAAATGCTCAGTCCAGCTGTCCAGACGCTTATCCCTAGGTGGGTCCAGCGCCAGAAACGCCTGCTCAGATACGTCCATCCCGCGGCAATGACCCATCCAGTAATGGGAATGGTGGAAAGCAGCAATCGGCCACGAAGAAATGGCCGATTGTATGTCAGTTCGCGCACCAGCGGAACGCCTACAGCCATAAGCGTGAAGAGCAACAAGAAGGGCGTTAGATGCCAGGCGGGCGTCGGGCGTTCTCGAATAAGCCAGAGCAGTATACCGATGAGCGCAACGATGATGATCAGTAGCCAACTCACATAGAACCATTGCTGCGGTGAGAGGTTGCCCCATCCAAAAGAAGCCCAATAAGTGATAAAACCATATTTTAGGGCGGGCCAGACGAGTTTTATATCGATGAATGTTTGACCGGTTTGTAGGCCCGAGAGAAGCGCTTTCTGGGTGACCACATCACGGGGAATCCATTTGCCAGTGTAGGCGTGGTTTCGCCAAAGCATTCCGCCCGAAAGGAGCAGCGCCGGAACGATGATGATGATGGCGCTCAGCATAAATTGGCGAAGGGTGTTGGGATCGCGTCGATGTCGCCACGCCCCCCACACAAACGCGACGGGAATCAGTGGCAGGATGGCGATTCCGACATATTTAGTTAGCATTGTCAACCCGGCAGCCAGAGAGGTGGTGGCAACCAATCCTGGCTTGGGACCTTCTTCGATGAGCCTCAGCATGAGATACAAGAGTATGGCTCCCATGGTGATCGCCAGAATGTCGTTGGTGAGAACAGCGCTCAGAAAAACAAATTGCGGTGCAAATGCCTGGATGGCCGTGCCCAATAACGCCACCTCGGGGCGCTCTGGTGTTAAATAGCGTAAAATGTTGTAGGTGACAATGAGCGCCAGTGTGCTGATGAAAATCGAGACCAGGCGTCCCAGGTGCATGGCGAGCATGGTTCCATGCCATGGGAATTTTTCGACCTTTGGCTGATGAATGACCACATTGACGCCCGTTTGTGCATTTTCGCCGTTGAGATATTGGTTGACCTGGGGAGAATATCCGTCCTGAGTGTCGATAAAGAGCATGGGGGCAGCCGCCAAAATGTAATAAAGTGGGGGCTGACTGGCTTCGTCGTCAGGGAATTCGTTGTTGAGTCGTTGGTGTGGTGATGGCAGCGTATGTGTTTCGGCGATGTAAGCTGCGTAGCGGAAATGCGCCCATTCATCGTGAGCTTCCCATGCCGGAATCGTCATGCTATAGAGCAATGCCAAGATCAGGTGCCCCAGCAGGATGACGCCCAATTTCTGGCGCGTACTCAACGACGGGAGTTTTGTTTTGGAAGCGGAGAATGGAGCTGCTTCTGAATGATTCACAGTGGCCATTGGTGGGAAATTGTTGGGATGATTTCTTCGGCATTATAGTGCATGGATGAATCTTTTCCAAGCCTAACGATTTCATGCAGGGCGCTTCAATTGGAGGGGTGACAATGAAAAACCTCCCGATAGCGAGTCTGCCTGGCAAAAAGAAACGAGTGTTAATTTTGAACCACGAGGACTGAGCGTGCGTTTCAATTTCGGGGCAGTTTATCAATGTCGTCGGGTTACAGTTCCGGCTGGAGAGCCAAAATGCGCATATGTGAGTCTATGACTCGCTGGCCTGACAACCCCAGTCGGTCTACATCGAGTGAATGCATCTATTTTGAACCGCCTCCTAGCAACCTGACACAAATTTCATGCC
>CAZYSY010000034.1:0-3876 GCA_964650295.1 uncultured Caldilineales bacterium
CATTGTGCGGGACCTCCGCGTTCATATCGGCCGCGTAATGCTGCCACGGCTGATATTGATAGATGTTATCCGCGGGCAGCACCGTCTTGCCGCCGAACACCACCGGGCCAAAGAACAGCAGCGGCAGCAAAAACAGCAGCAAAAGAGCAAAGAAATCGCGCTTGAGTTCAGAACGGGACATGGGAATGGGTTGGACGTTCAATAATCATCGCCCGAGGCTGGAACCCTCGGGCTACGGGTGCGAAGCCCGCTGGGCTATGGCCCGTCAGCCCGCTAGGGCTTGACAATGGTAGCTTGGCGGTTCCACCGCCGGGCGGGGGCGGCAAATGGGGGAAATTCGTTTGGAGGCTTGAGTTTGCAATCATCAACCGATCCATTATGGAATCCATCATTGATCTATCAGCAGTGAAAGAAAGCGGATATCATCACGGACGAAATCAGAAATAAAACATCTTATCATCCCGCTTGACGCCCCCGTAGCAACTCGATGCACGCCTCCAATCCCTCAGGAGATTGAGGGGACGCTGCCAAAACTTCATAACGGTAGAATTCAATGCTTTCTCCAGGCGTCATTACTTGCAATGATTCCATCAGAAGGTTCAATACCTTTTCCTGCTCTCCCAAAAGCAGATAAACCAAGGCTTTGTTTTCCAGAAGCCCTGCCTCGGATTGCAAACGCATTTGCCAAGCTTTATCCCAAACCGACAGCGCACGTTCACAGTTGGATCGCCAGCTTTCCGATTCCTGAGAGTAATCGATGATCGCCAAACCTACATAAGCATTGAGGGCGTCCTCAGGAGAAAGACGGATACGCTCCTGGTAATGATGCCTTGCCAGATCAAATTGACGCTGCTCAAAATAAATATCAGCCAAATTATTGTGGGGATAAGCATACTTGGGGTCGAGCGCAATGGCCTGTTGGTAGGACGCTATGGCATCCTCGTACTGCCCCAGAGCGCTGTACACATTGCCCAGGCCGTTGTATCTAGTGGCTCTCGGTTCGATAGCTATGGCTTGCTGGTGGGCCATCAACGCTTCCTCAATTCGATGGTGATCGTCAAGAGCTACACCATAATTATACCAGGCAGCCCCGTTCGCGGGATCACGCCTCACCGCTATTTCTATCGCCTCCAATCCCAAATCACTCATCACCGAGCTTCTCCTATTATCTGGCCACATCATTGCTGAGCTTAATTTGTACAGCGATTCAGCCAGTCGTTTGCTCAAACGCTCACATTTTGATGGTAACAGGCGATCCGCGGCCTGGTATGCATCTAGGGCAGCAGCGTATTGTTTGTTTTGCCGCATCAACTCTCCCCATTGCCAGGCAAGGATGGCCAGGCGCTCCTCCTCCCCCCCGCCCGCCAACCAACTCTTCACCTGGTTCAGGGCATCCAGCATGGCCTCAGTTCCTTTGCTTTTGTCCATCGCCTCGGCCAAAATGGCTTCTAACACGGCAAGGGGATCACGCTTATTTTCAGAATTTGTGGATACCGGCACTTTTTCCTGCAAAGCCTTCAATCGTTTGCGCCCGCGGCGGCTCATCTGCTCACGCCAGCTCGCGGCCACCTGCAGCAACCCCCGGCACAGGGCGCTGCTATAAGCCAGTCCTTCCACAAAACGGGGAATGAGTGCACGCCAGCCTTCCCTCTCATCCAGAGCAAAAGCGTGGTCCACCAACCGTAACTGGTCACCCACCCAGTCTTCGTCTTCGCAACGCTCCTCGATGGCAGGCAACTCCTCCTCAAGATCGCTGATGCGATGACGCAGCGCGTCCACTGCTCGCCGATGCAGGCGCTGCACTGCGGGATCGAGACGATGGTTGGGCTGGCGCAGAAAATCGGAGATGAAGACCGCTGGTTCATCGTGCAGCCGGGCCTCATCCAGGTGCACCGAAGCGTAAAGGCGCTCCAGACGCTTGAGTTCCGCGTTCAAATCGAAAACGTCTTCCTCCGGGCGCAGCATGGCCAGTAGCAGGTCGCGATCACCGCGAGCCAGGGCCAGAGCGTACAACGCCAGACGATCCCTCTGGTTTCGTACCGTGTGCAGCAGGTAGCGCCCGGTCATCTGGCCCACGATCTCGCGAGCGGGCTTCTCTCCTTCCTCCCCCACGATCTCCACCACGCTGGCTCCTTTACTCCACATCTCAGCCGCCACCTTGATAGCCAGGGGAATGCCGCGGGTGGCGCGGCTGATGAGACGGGCGTCCTCGGCGCTCAAAGGCCGCTCGGGCGCGTAGTCGGCAAAATAGGTCTGCACATCGGCCAGGGCCAGTTCAGGAAGGTCAAAGGCCAACAACCGGGGCTGGAACTCCGCCTCGTAGCCGATGAAGTGATCCTGACCGTAGGAGCGGCTGCGGGCGAGATTGTTGCGCCCACTCAGCACCCAAAGGATACGCGGGCCTCCTGCTTTGATCACATCCCGCATGAAGGGAAAGTCCACAACATCGACGATCTCGTAGGTGTCTTGCACAAAAATGAGGCGCTTACTCCTGGCCAGGCTGCGCAGGCCTCGGGCAAGGGCCTGAGCCAGTCGCTCGCGCGGATTGAGGTAGATGTCGTAGAGTTCGGGGCTCATACGGGCCTTGAGATATTGGCGGGTGGCGCCATAGAGTTGGGCAGCCTGTTCAACTGTTACCTTCAGGCCCACATCAGCCGCGGCCTGCACCCATTGCTCGCCGGTATTGCCGATTACGGGGGCGTGCATACGCACCAGGCGGGCGATGGCAGTGGCGCTGAGGCCACGCAACGGAGCCAGAGTTTCGCCCAACTCGCCGCCAAAAGCCTGAGCTACGACTTGTTCCGCCTCCTTCCGCTGTTTCAAGGCTTTCTGATAGTCTTTGAAATGTCTGCCCCCATGATTGCGCACAGCCACACTGTGAATGATGTCGTACACGGTCTCAGGAGCGATGAATTCACGCCCCACTTGCAACTCCACCCAGCGCCTACGCTCCTCCTCCCAGTCAATCCACAGAGATTGAAACTCGCCCTCATACGGCTGTTCGATCATCGCGATATCGCGCAGGCGCTTGCTCAGGGTAGTCTTGCCCATACCGCCATCGCCATAAATGAGAATAACGTAAGGCCACGCCTCATCGTCATGCTCATAACGAACTTCATCCAGAATCGCGCGAAAGGCTTTCTGTTCCCGCACCCGCCCCAAAAAGCGACGGTTGTCCACATAGATTGGAGATGTTTCGTTCATGGCATTGTCCTTTTTCAATTCTTTGAACATCGCCCGAGGCTGGAACCCTCGGGCTACAGGTGCGAAGCCCGAGGGGCTGTGCCCATCAGCCCGCCAGGGCTTGGTAACGGTAGCCCGGCGGTTCCACCGCCGGGCGGGAGCGGCAAATGGGGGAAATTCGTTTGGAGCAATCATCGCTGGAACCCTCGGGCTACAGGTGCGAAGCCCGAGGGGCTGTGCCCATCAGCCCGCCAGGGCTTGGCAACGGTAGCCTGGCGGTTCCACCGCCGGGCGGGGGCGGCAGATAAGCGGCAGATAAGCAGATAAGCAACCATCGCCCGAGGCTAGAACCCTCGGGCTACGGGTGCGAAGCCCGTTGGGCTGTGCCCGTCAGCCCGCCAGGGCTTGGCAATGGTAGCCTGGCGGTTCTACCGCCGGGCGGGGCGGCAAATGGGGAGAAGACGAAACAGGTGAACGATGGATCACGGCTCAATTCGTTCAAAATCAGCAATCAATTGTCGTTTTCGGTGAATCTCCTTTTGGTTTTTCACATATCGAACGACATCGGGTAGTGAACGCTTTGCAAAGGAAATGACACCATACTCATTTTGCCAGCGAAAATAGTGGGGAAGATCAAATTCGTGATTGACAAAATGAGAACTTGCGCCTTTTACTTGTCCAATAAAAGTCGAT
>CAZYSY010000035.1:0-14841 GCA_964650295.1 uncultured Caldilineales bacterium
CACCAATTTGCCCCTGAAAGTCGTGTTGCAGAAGAACTTTCTGCTGGCGACCCACTACAACGGCCAGCCCCTCACGCCCGAGCACGGCTATCCCCTGCGTGCGATCATCGGCGCCATCCCCGGGCGCTTCGATCTGAAAACGCCCTATTTCTGGAAGGGCGCAAAATGGCTGCGGGCGCTGGAATTTTCAGCGGTGGACAAGCCCGGCTTCTGGGAGCGGGCCGGATATCACAACGAAGCGGATGTCTGGGAGGAGCAGCGCACCGTGGGCGGCTGGTAGCCCTTTACGGCATTCCGAAGGGGCAGCCCCCCTGCTATTCAGATGCGACGCACTTGCGAAGTGCGTCGCATCTTTTGATTTAAGGCGTCAGGACAATTCGTCCAGCAGGGTCTGCAATTCGGGAGGGAGGGGGCTTTCCAGCTCGATGAGCTCGTCATCGCCGGGGCGGTGAAAGCGGATACGATGGGCGTGGAGGAAGAAGCGCCCCAGCCGATACGCGTCCCGCCGGCCATATACCGTATCGCCCACCACCGGATGCCCGATGGACGCAAAATGCACACGGATCTGATGCGTGCGCCCGGTGAGGGGATGGGCTGCCACCAGGGTGTTGGCGTCGTAGAAAGCGATGATCTCGTATTCGGTACGGGCCTCGCGCCCCTTGTCTGCGGGCACAACGGCCATCCGTTTGCGATGACGGGGATGCCGCCCGATGGGTGCGTCGATGATGCCCCGTTCGGGCGAAACGTGCCCGTGCACCAGCGCCAGATAGGTCTTTTCAATGGTGCGATCCTTGAACTGGGCCTGCAGATGCCGATGCGCCCGGGAGTTCTTCGCCACCAGAATGATGCCCGACGTGTCTTTGTCCAGCCGGTGCACGATGCCGGGCCGCCCGCCTTCGCCCACGCCCTCGATGTCGGGGAAATGCCAGAGGATGGCGTTGACCAGGGTGCCGCTGCTATGCCCCACAGCCGGATGCACCACCATCCCCGCAGGCTTGTCGATAGCGATGACATCCTCGTCCTCATACAGCACCACCAGTGGGATGTCCTCGGGCAAAAGCTCGGTTTGCAGCGGTTCGGGAATGGTCAGTAGCACCACATCGCCCGGTTTCAGAGCCATACCGGGCCGGGCGGGCCTGTCGTTGACGCTGGCAAGACCGCTCTTGATCCAGCGCTGCACCTCGGCCCGGGAATGATCGGGCAGACGGTCGGCCAGAAAGCGATCCAGCCGAGCCTGAGACGCCTCCACAACGAATAGACGCTCATCCATGTTTGCTATCAGATACGGGCCGGGAAGTGGGGAATTTTACGCTGATAGGTTTCAAAGAAAAGTGGAGAAGAGATGATGAAATCAGCGGTTGTTCTGTTGGTTGCCGTCAAGATGTTCCAGACCTGAGCCAGTCGAAGCAGCGCCTTAACATCTGGGTCGTGCGGCTGAGGCTCCAGTGGGTCCCAGAAAAATACAAGAAAATTAATAACCCCTTCAACGATCTTGGCGCCCACCTGCTGATCTCCTCCCACTGGGCCACTATGGAAACGCGTGATGGGCAAATTCAACTCTCGTTCCAGAATGAGCCCCGTAGTGCCAGTCGCATAGAGATGATGGCTCATCAAGATATTACGATTGGAGTGCGCCCAGGCAAGTAAATCATCTTTGCGATTATCATGTGCAACCAAGGCAATATGCTTGACTGGCAACAAGGGCGTTTCCACAAATTGAATTTTCTGCTGATGAAGTTTCATACTTACCTCCAAAGCAAGAAAAAACGCCGGAGAACGCTCACGGCGTCAAAGATGGCATACAGTGACGCAACTAGCAACTTATGAACGGCCACCAGTAATCAATGAGCGCTCAGCCCGAACCTTCCGCTCATCAAGAAAAAAGTAAAGTACAAGTAATATCGTACCCACCACGATGGCGGAATCAGCTAAATTGAACATCGGCCACACCAACTTATCGGAGGCCTGCACTTTGATAAAATCGACCACTGCGCCATAAGCCAAACGGTCCCAAAGATTACCTGCAGCGCCACCTAGCATCAGCCCCAAGCTCAATGACATCAGCCAAGATTGCTCGCCGCTGCGAAAACTATAAACAGCAATGGCGATCACAGCAATAGCCGCAATGATTGTAAAAATGGAAGAACCGCCCTGGAACAAGCCAAAAGCCACACCCGTGTTGGCGCTGTGCAAGAAACTGAAATATGGATACAGCGCCGGAATGGGGGCAATCTCCTGATACAGAGGAATATTAGCCAACACCCACAGCTTGCTGACGCGATCCACCAACACAACCAGAAATGCTACAACAAGTGTAAATAAAGCGAATTTAGTCTGTTTGGTCATAAATGCACCGAGAGTTAAATGTCGCCCTGTTCCAGAGCGCGTGGCCCGAGATTGCGTCCTCCCATCACTTCGCGCTCGCGCTGGCAATGCAGACAGAATCGGGCGTCGGGCAGGGCTTTCAGGCGGGCGAAGTCGATGGGTTTGCCACAGTTCTCGCAATAGCCGTAGGTGCCGTCCTCGAATTTGGCCAGCGCCCGATTCACGCGATCCAGTCGGTGCTGTAGCTGCTTCAACAGCGCCTGATTGCTGGCCTGATCATAGGCCGCGGTAGCGCTTTCCGCCATATGATTACTGGAGGTAATGCGCCGATATTTGATGCTCGACAGATGAGCGATGTCATCTTCAAGCTTGGCCTTTTCATCCTGGAGCAGCCGTTTCAGTCTCGCATCATCACGTGTCATAGTCATGTTACCTGAAAGGAGTTGGGGACAGCCTCTTTACCCGTTCATTTTAGCCGCCAGACGCCATTCTTGGCAAACTGGCACCGTTCAGCCTTACATCAGGAAGTAACGGGCAAGGGAGATAGCGGCCACAGCCCAGACGTAGTAGGCAAAGATATTGAGCGTATGATTTTGCAGGTAGCGCAACAGATAGCGAATGGCCAGGAAACCGGAGATGAAGGCGGTGAGGAAACCCACTACCAGCGGCGTCATCCCCATACTGCCCGTTCCCATCTCCACCAGATCCTTCATTTTCAGCAGGCCCGCGCCGAAGATGATGGGCGTCCCCAGCAGGAAGGAAAACCGGGCCGCGGTGGGGCGATCCAGCCCGCGCACCAGGCCCGCTGAGATGGTGCTGCCGCTACGGCTGATGCCGGGCGCAATGGCCAACGCCTGTCCGATGCCCACAAAGATTGCATCCAGATAGCCCAATTTCTCCATCGGTCGCCCCTGCTTGTGCGATTTGGTCCACCATTCGGCGAATATCAGCAGAAAACCGGTGATGATCATAAACACGGCCACGGTGGCGGGCTGGCCGAACAGACTCTCAAAAAAATCCTCCAGCAGAAAGCCCAGCAACGCAGCGGGGATGGTGCCGACCAGGATCGCCAGCAACAAATGATCCTTGCCCTCAGTGGGCTTGCCCTGCACCTTGCGCACCAGCGCCATCAGCATCTCCCACCAGTCGCGCCAGAAGTAGATGACCACGGCCAGCAGCGTGCCCCAATGCAGGAGGGCGTCGAAGGCCAGACCGGGGCTTTCCCAGTTCAACCACCAGGGAACCAGCACCAGATGGCCGGAGGAGGAGACGGGTAGGAATTCGGTCAGGCCCTGCACCAGGCCCAGGATGAATGCTTGCAGAATCGACATAGGAAATCAGGGGGGAGGAGAACGGGAATTTTGAAATTTCGGATTGGGGGATTGGGTTATTGGCCCATATAATCAGCCAGGAAGGCGTCCTTGAATGCGTAGAAGTCGCCCGTCTCGATGTGGGCGCGGATGTCGCTCATCAGCGTTTCCAGAAAATGCAGGTTGTGCAGCGTGGTTAGCCGCAGGCCCAGAATCTCCTTCGCCTTAATGAGATGATGGATGTAGCCGGCGGAGAAACGCTGGCAGGAGTAGCAGGTACAGCCCTCCTCCATCGGCCCGTGTTCATCCTTGAAGCGGCTGTTACGCAGATTGACGCGGCCGTACCGGGTGAAGATGGCGCCGTTGCGGGCGATGCGGGTGGGCAGCACGCAGTCGAATAGATCCACGCCCCGGGCCACGGCCTCCACGATGTCATCGGGAGCGCCCACGCCCATCAGATAGCGGGGCCGATCCGCAGGCAGCGCCGGCGTCACCACATCCAGCGTGGCATACATCTGCGGCTTGGTCTCGCCCACAGCCAGCCCGCCGATGGCGTAGCCGGGCAGGTCCAGCTTGCTGAGGAACGCCGCGCTTTCCAGCCGCAAATCCTCAAAGATGCCGCCCTGCACAATCCCGAACAGAGCCTGTTCATCGGGTCGCACCTGGCTTTCGGCGCAGCGCACCGCCCAGGCGTGGGTGCGTTCCAGCGCCTCCTCGTTGTAGGCCCGATCTAGCGGGTCGGGACACTCGTCCAGCGCCATAATGATGTCGGCCCCCAGTTTGGCCTCAATTTCCATCACCTTCTCGGGCGTGAAGCGGTGATAACTGCCGTCCAGATGGGATTTGAAGGTGACGCCCTCGTCATCCACCTTGCGCAGATCGCTGAGAGAGAAGACCTGAAATCCGCCGCTGTCGGTGAGGATAGGGCCATCCCAGCCCATAAACCCGTGCAAACCGCCGAAACTTGCCACCCGATCCGCACCGGGACGTAGATAAAGATGGTAGGTGTTGGAGAGGATCAAGTCAGCGCCGATCATCCGCACCTCGTCGGGCGTGAGGGTCTTGACTGTGGCCTGAGTGCCCACAGGTGCGAACGCGGGCATCTTGATATCGCCGTGGGGCGTGGAAAAGACGCCGCGTCGAGCCTGACCATCGGTGGCAAGAAGGGTGTATCGGAAGGGAGAGGACATTGGGGATTGGGGATTGGGGATTGGGGATTTGCGATTTCGGATTTCGGATTGACGATTTCGGATTGACGATTTCGAATTTGGATTGGGTGATTGTATGCCTTCGGGGAGAGGGAGTCAAATATCGTTCAACGCAAAAAAGTGCAAGATGACGCAGAAACAGGCCCGCGGCCGCACATCCCTACTCGCATAACTGCGCCATTGAAGCTATGCAGGATGTCGACCGCGGGCCTGACCGGATAGGCGGATTATTCCACCGTCACGCTCTTGGCCAGATTGCGCGGCTGATCCACATCGGACCCGCGCCACACAGCGATGTGATAAGCGAAGAGCTGCAAAGGGGCGACGGTGAGAATGGGCAGCACCCAGGGCGACGCCTCGGGCACGATGATGAGATCGTCGGCCTTGGACGCGATGACCTGGTCACCGGGATTGACAACGGCGATGACCTTACCTTGCCGGGCCTTGACCTGCTCCACCTGGCTCACCATCTTCTCGTACACGCCATCGCGGGGAGCGATGGCCACGGTGGGCATCGTCTCGTCGATGAGGGCGATAGGCCCGTGCTTCATCTCGCCCGCGGGATAGCCCTCAGCGTGGATGTAGCTGATCTCCTTCAATTTCAGAGCGCCCTCCAGGGCGATGGGATATTCCAGCCCCCGGCCCAGATAAAGGAAATCGGTGTAGTTGGCGTAGGCAATGGCCAGCTTGCGGATGTCCTCATCCAGAGCCAGCACATCCCCCAGCTTTTGCGGCAACAAGGCCAGCTCGTGGGCCAGTTCCAGCGATGTCTCGTCATCCAGCAGGCCCCGCTGCTGCCCCAGATACATTGCCAACAGCAGCTGATCCACCACCGATGTGGTGAAGGCCTTGGTGCTGGCGACGCCGATCTCGGGCCCAGCCTGCATATAGATGACGCCATTGGCCACGCGTGCGGCCTGGGACCCCACCGCGTTGACGATGGAGAGCAGGAAGGCGTTGTTGTTGCGGGCCTCCTCCATCGCGGCCAGGGTGTCCACGGTCTCGCCCGACTGGGTGATGGCCACGAACAGGGTGCTTTCGTCCAGAATCGGCTCCCGGTAGCGGTATTCGGAGCCGTAATCCACATCCACGGGCAGACGGGCCAGGCGTTCGATATAGAATTTGCCCACCAGGCCCGAATAGTAGGAGGTGCCGCAGGCCACGATGGTCACCTTGTTGATGCGTTCGACCACCTCGGGCGTGAGATTGGCCTCGGGCAGCGTCACCTGGCCGGTGATAAAATCCACCCGCCCGCGGATGGTGTCGGTGATTGCATTGGGCTGATCGAAGATCTCCTTCTGCATAAAGTGGCGGTACGGGCCTTTGGCCGCGGCCACCGGATCCCAGGGGATGCTGACAATCTCTTTGCCGGGCAACGGTTCGCCATCCATATCGGTGTAGCGGGCCCCGTCCCGGGTCACCACCACCATCTCCCGGTTTTCCAGAAAGCTCATCCGCCGGGTGTGCTCCAGAATGGCAGGGATATCGGAGGCCAGGAACATCTCATCCTCGCCATATCCAACCACCACCGCTCCGGCATTGCCCAGACGGGCGGCGATGAGCTTGTCGGGCTCGTAAATGCTGAGGACGACCACCGCTGAGGGGCCTTCCAGCTGCTTCAACGCCCGCCGCACCGCCTCTTCCAGGTCCTCGGTCTCGGTGAATTCGCGATGGATGAGCTGCACGATGACCTCGGTGTCGGTGTCGGAGGCGAATTCGTAGCCTTGGGCCGTCAACTCCTCGCGCAGGGTCAGGAAATTTTCCACGATGCCGTTCTGCACGACCACGATGTTGCCATCCTTGGCCCGATGGGGGTGTGCGTTGTAGGGCGTGGGCGGGCCGTGGGTGGCCCATCGGGTGTGCCCGATACCGATATTGCCGTTCAGGGGCGCTTCCTGCACCCGATTTTGCAGATTCACCAGTTTGCCGGCATCGCGCCGGATTTCGATCTTGCCATTTTCCTCAATGACGGCCAGCCCGGCGGAGTCATAACCGCGATATTCCAGCCGTTTCAGGCCCTCCAGGATGATGGGCGTCGCGGCCCGCGGGCCAACATAACCAACAATGCCACACATAGGGATTGCTCCTGACAGGATAAACAGGCGCACGATGAAACAAATCGCGGCCAATGAAAGTGGTGCGAAGTCGTGACGAACACAGACGAAGATTGGCGAAGTTCAGTAGCAGCATTCGCCATTTGATCTACATTCGTCTTTTTTCAGCCACTGCCATCACCCTTGTCCCGCCAGTTGCCCGGCGATGTTTCGGGTGCAGCTTCTGTTGTTCCCTATGACGTCCGGTGGTGGCGCACCGGGAAGGCATCCGCCGATCTCTCGATTTTCCCGCTGGCTGAGCCAGGGTTAGGTCGCCCTTGCGGACGACAACCTTCTCCTCGTCAACTGCGGTTTCCCAACGAACCGCAGCCCAGGCGCTGCGTCATAGTACTTCTTGGGGATGAATTTTCCGGGATTTTGCGATACGCGACCTCCTTGGTTGAGAATTTTTCCGATTATAACGAGATGCAGGGCGGGATGCAAATGTTTTAATGAGCAATGCTGCAACACCTCCCGGAGATGTCACTCAACCAGCGGCAGGAGCAAATCGGGCAGGGCGGGTATGTCGGGGGCCAGATGCAGGTAGTAGGCGGGCGCCACGCTGACCAGATGCCGCAGCATCCGCAGCTGGGCGGGAATGGTGGGTTCGTCCCAATCCTCGATGGACTGGCCGATGAGCCGCTGCAAGGCACCGAACGCAGTCATCGGTTCCAGACTGGATTCGGTGAGGCCGGGCGTGATATGGGGAAAGACCAGGGCCGCAGGTTGCGCCTGCCAGGCCCAGGCGCCGGGCCAGACATCCTCGACGGCAAAGGCGATCTTGCCGCGTTTGTCGGGCGGGATGTCACGCAGCAAGGGCGTCAGTTCGGCAAATCGGGCCAGCGAATCGGGGTAGGCGCTGATCAGGCCGGGATAGGCGTGCAGAAGCAGCCGGGTCTTGGCATCCAGATGCAGGAGTGGGGCGTCATTGGCCAGCAGTCGGGCGCCGCGGGCCAGCAAACTCAGGCCCGTGGTCGTTTTGCCCGCACCCGATTCGCCCAGAATCAGTAACGACCGATCTCCCACCGCCGCTGCAAAGGCATGGATAGTGTAGTAGCCGCGGCGGCGCAGCATCGGCTTCAGAGCGATGAGAATCATATCCTCGAACACGCCGTAGGCGTCGGCCGCATCCCGTGCCATCCAGCCACGGATCGTATCTCCCTCCAGCGCCATATCGAAGCGGCCGCCAGCAGGGAAAAATACGGTCAGGGTCTCGGCCGTGCGATAGTAGCTGACCTCAGGCCCGGCGCTGAAAGGATCGGCGTCGGGCGGTTGGGGTGGCGCATCCGTCACGTGCAGATGCACCTGAATCGGCTGCGCCCTGCCAACATCATCGGCCCGAAATGCGCGCCAGTACACATCCAGACGATCCGCCAGAAAAGCATCGCCGGCGTGGAAAGTAACGGGGATTTGATGCAGCAGGTAGGTCTGTGAAACCATCTCAGATACTGTCGCGCAGCAGGGGGCAGGTCATACAATGGCCGCCGCCCCGGCCCTTGCCCAGCTCGAAGCCATCGATCTCGATCACACGGATGCCCGCCCGGCGCATTGCACGATTAGTGTAAGTGTTCTTGCGATAGGCGATGACCACGCCCGGTTCGATGGCAACGGTATTGTTGCCGTCATCCCATTGCTCGCGGGCCTGCTG
Organism: uncultured Caldilineales bacterium; assembly: GCA_964650295.1. Taxonomy (GTDB): domain Bacteria; phylum Chloroflexota; class Anaerolineae; order J102; family J102; genus M2005. Next base: position 8,585 of record CAZYSY010000035.1, read on the forward strand.
ATACTCGTCACCGCCTGTGGCGATGACTCGTAGCCTCTTCACCTGCATCGCGTCGGCCACTGCATCCAAAAAACTCTTCTCGGGCGTGATGTCGAACTGACGCTCATTGTCGCCAGCGCGCATACTGTACGCCCGAATCCGCTCCACCACCGTGGGATAGATGGTCACCGCATCATAATCCAACATCGTAAACACGGTGTCCAGATGCATATGCGCCCGATCCCGGGTCATATGCGCCACGATGATGCGCTCCACCTCCCCATCTGCGAACAGGCGGGCCGCCAGCTGTTCGATCATCTGCCCTGTGGTGCGCTGGCTGAAACCCAGCAGCAAGGTTTTATTGCCAATGGGCATAATGTCGCCGCCCTCGATGGAGGCCCGGCCAAAGGTCTCGGTGTTGAACCGGCAATCCGCATCATCCAGCAGCGGAAACCAGAACTTGAAATCCGCTTCCTCAAACATCGTGTGGTAATGATAGATGAGCCCCACATTGTAGGATTCCAGATGCCGGGCCTGGTAGTACATCGGATTGATGCTGACGCCGTTGTAAATCCAGGCCGACGAATCACGGGTGAAAAGGGAATTGGGCAGCGGCGGCAGGATGAAAGCGTCGTCGTTGGAGATGACGCCCAGCAACGACGTATTCTCGAAGGAACTGATGTCGGCCATCGCCCGTGCCTCGCCCTTGGTCAGCCCGCCGATGAGATGCGTGGCCAGAATTTCGGGGTCCAGCGACATCAACAGCTCCCGCAGCGGCTCCACCAGCGCCACGCCCACCGTGTTTTCGGTGATGACAAGCCGGGTAATAGTCTTGCGGGCCTCTTCGCTGGCCGCCAGGGTCTCGGTCAGCAGATCGCTGAGATAAAACACCTGCACGCCCCAGTCGCGCATATGCCCAACGAACGCGTCGTGCTCCTTCTGCGCGTGCTCCACCCACAACACATCATCGAACAGGAGATCGTCGTGATTGGCGGGCGTAAGCCGTTTGAGGCTGAGATCGGGACGGTGCACCAGCACCTTGCGCAGTTTGCCGACTTCAGAATAAACGCCAAATTCAGGCATAAATCATCTCCCGGGCTAATTGAGTATCCATAAAACCATCATACAACATCTTGCAGTAGCATTTCAATTTTTGCCACCACACAATTCTATTCACCAGATACAATTTGGGAAGCTGTTTTTTCATTTTGTATGACGCCCCGATTTTTGATATACTCCCTTGCCACAACACACCACACATGAGCTCGCTGGCCCCTTGTACGAGGGAGCGCCAACGGAGGAATAATGAAAAAATATCATATCTGGACCATCGGCTGTCAAATGAACGTTGCTGACTCAACCCATGTTGGCGCCGAACTCGAAAAGTTTGGCTATGAACCGACCAATGTTATTGACGAAGCCGATATCGTCGTATTGAACACCTGTGTAGTGCGACAAAGCGCAGAAAATAAAGCTCTGGGAAAACTGGGATCGCTAAGACAGTGGCGATTGCGTGACTCTAGACGTACACTGGCGCTTATGGGATGCCTGGTGGGCGTTAAACCATCCCCCAAATTGCTAAAGACATTTCCCTGGGTGGACGTATTTATGGCGCCCAGTGAAGTGCGCCCCCTTATAGAGCACATTCGTAACCGCATGACTGAGGCGGAGCTGAGAGAAATCGAGTCAAGACAGCTGGCGTTCCGACATCAACTGCAGGACGAACCCTATCCAATCGCCTCACTCAAGCACCTCTCACTCTCAGGAGAGCCCCCCGTTGCCGCGTATGTCCCCGTGGTTTATGGATGTTCCCACGCTTGCACCTATTGCATCATTCCTTTTCGCCGAGGCATCGAACGCAGTCGCCCGTTGGAAGAGATCGTGCTAGAAGTACGGGGATTGGTGGCGCAAGGTGTTCGAGAGATTACACTTCTGGGGCAAATTGTTGATCGCTACGGCTATGACTTTTCGGGAAACCGCCCCAACCTTGTCGACTTGCTCCGCGCTATACATGAAATCGACGACCTTTGGCGCATTCGTTTTCTTACTAGCCATCCTAATTATATCACCCAAGAGTTGCTCGAGACTGTGGCCGCTTACCCCAAGCTTATGCCACACATCGAAGTCCCCATCCAGGCGGGGGATGATGAAATATTGGCAAGAATGAAACGTGGATACACTGTTGCTGACTATAAGCGCTTAATTTCACTCATTCGCCAGACCATTCCAGATGTTGCGATTCACACCGATATTATTGTTGGTTTTCCGGGCGAGACTGAAGAACAGTTCCAACATACCTATCAGATTCTTGAGGAGTTACGCCTAGAAAAAGCCCACCTTGCCCGTTACAGCCCCCGTCCGGGCACGGTCAGCGCCCGACGAATGAAAGATGATGTGTCGGAACAAGAAAAGAAGCATCGACACCAACTGCTCGAAGCACAACACAAACGCATCAGCGCGGAACTAAACCGACGGTGGCTACATCAGACCGTAGAAGTGTTGGTGGAGGATAAGACCAAAGGCAAATGGCGTGGCCGCACACCACAGAACCGACTGGTATTCTTCGAAGATGACCGTCATCTCCGCGGGCAGTTGGTAGAAGTTGTGATTACATGGACGGGGCCATGGAGCATGCAAGGGGTCGCTACCGACAAATTTGCCGATTCACGCGATATCCCTATCAACAGCATTTTACACTGAACTCTTTCATAAAACGCAGCAATTCGAAGTTGGAGTTGAGTAAGGACGCATCTACTCCAACCTCCCATTTGTTCCCCCCCGGGCCTCCTTCGCTCAGCGCCCATGCTCGGTGTTAGACGAAAAAATATAGACCCACTTTGAAATTGATAATAAACAAACCCCCGCAGTAAAGGCGGGGGCTTATTTTTCCGAGCAAGGTTGGGAGATTATGAAGAGGTTGTTGCGAGCTTCGGTAACTGAATGACTTGCCCAGGGCGAATCAATCGGGGATTAGTGATGTGATTAAGCTTACGCAACATCTGTACCGAAGTCCCATATCGAAAAGCTATCTGACTCAATGTCTCGCCGCGCTTGACGATGTGGACGTGTTTTTTAGGTAGGCATGGAAGAGCAGATTTCTTTTCGGCAGGCGCAAGGTTCGCAGCCAGCGTTCCGCCGCAAGGGGTAAGCAAGGGCTGCCCAACAAACAACAGCTTAGGATTACTGAGATCATTGTATTCAACCAACCAATCCACTGTTGCGCCGGTTCGTTCCGCAATCAGAGAGATATAATCTCCAGGCTGCACGATATAGGTGCAAATACTGCCCGCATGGAGGGTCTGTCCTGGAGTTTCGGCGTCCGCTATAGCAGAGTCTGCTGCCTTACTGTCGGCAGGAGTTTTATTCACAGCGACCTTGTTGCTGGAAGATGGGTTAGAAACAACGGTCTTGGCGTGAACAGTAGAAACAGCAGGAGGATCGTTGACCAACGCCCAGTGGCAGCCACGAAGCGATACGGCATCGAAATCGAAATTCACTTCTCGTCCGGGCTGATCCCATTTCTTTAGCCCTAACAAGTAAAGTCGAATTTCGCTGGACGGCACAGCAAATGTGACTTGGTAACTGGTATAGGGGCCAGGCGAAGTTCGCAAATAAATACCCGAAACTGGAATGCCGCGTAATATCTCAAGATCAGATACATTGACGATAGCCGAGTCATTGTCGTTTACACCCCAATAGACTTCATAACGCCAAGGATCTTCATCATTATGACCCGCAGCCTCACGAATCATTGCCTTGAGTTGTAACTGATAAATTGCTCCAGAATGAAGGCCGCTCAATTTTTGACTGATGCCAACCCAGCGCTCAGTATCAGTTGGCATGAGATCGTAGGAATTTATTTCAAGCAACTGTGCATGGGCGCCCTCGGCCACAACAGGCTCCCACTGGTCATCATAATAACCATAATGGGCGCGACCATCATTGTTGTATGGCTCCCAATGAACTGCAGTGCCGTCAGCATCGAAACCAGATTCGAAACCGCCATTAGCCAACATGTCAGGACCATCGCACACCAATTCTTTTGCAGGAGGCATGGGGGTTGGCGTAGGCGTGGGAGGAGAGACAACAACATGGGTGGGGGAAAGCGTGGGAGTAGGTGTATGGGTTGCATGCAGCGGTGGGGCTTCCACTAATGAGACCGTATCCACATCGAAATCAACTTCCCTATACCAATTTCCCCACTTCATGCGCCCGGCAATGAAGACGGTAAGTTTATCACCTTGGGCCTGAACATTTAAAGTCGCCTTATAATATCGGTCCGGGTTTACACGATCTTGAATAGGGCCGACATCAACCTCCTTCACCTGCGCATCAACCCAATTTGTGCTGCCATTATGAGTGAAACCAACCAACATAACGTAGCGCCAGGGATCGCCTCCCAAACCGAGATCGTTGGAACGCATCATACCATTGAAAGAAAGGGTGTAGGTTTTACCAGGCACTACGTCGATGGTCTGATAGATGCCCGCAGTACGATTCACATCGCCCCCCCTCTCCTTGGTATTGATCTCAATGAGTTGTGCATGATGGCCTGTAGCTACAACGGGATCCCACTGATCGTCATAGAAACCATAACCGCCTATGCCGCCTGTATTGAAACAACCCCAATCAACGCCAACCATGCCACAACCATCCACGGCTCGAAAACCGTTTTCAAAATCGCCATTTTTGATCAACTCACCATTGCTTGAGCTCCCAGCCAACGTACTCACAATGCCCGTCACCAGCATAAGCGCCAACGCAACAGTGAGCGCAAGAAATAGAGTGCGCCTCGAATTTTCCACGATGCTCCTCCTAAAAAAGAGCGAGACCGAAAAGGAAAGTGATTATGACATAAAATTCATAATAACTGTATTTTAGCAGAGTCATCTACACCTGTCAATGATAATTTTTTAATACTTATTTCTGTAACGACATATAACAACTCACATGAAACATACATTCATACCCATATGTTGTTCATTCAACCAGCATATGAGCCAGTAATGGTTCGAGCATAATACAGCTATGTGGTCATTAGAAGATGACGAAAAAAACAGACAAAAGTTACGGGAGCGCCACAAAATCAATTGAAAACTACCTATTCTTTTCCTTCCCACCAGAGATCAGGACGCAAGCGCCTCCCATAGCCCAGGTAGGTGTCCATTGCAAAAACCAAACGGCGTAACTTAGTGCCAGCCAATGTTCGGGCCAATCGATGCCACCACTTGCTATAATCTTTGTTATAAGGGCAGCTGCGGATGCACGTAGCGCAGTCGGTGCTTTGCGCAGCCCAGAATGCAAAACATCGTTCAGCATCCACCGACCACTTCTTTACCCCCTTTCGATTAGAAATATTATTGATTCTGAATGTAGGCTCGCCCATGGGCAGAGCACGGGCTGGACAGCTTTCAGCACAGCGCTTGCAGATGCGGCAAAATTCGTACACGCCAAAGCGAACTGGATGATCATGCGCTAACGACATATCGGTGTACACTTTGCCCAGACGAACACGGGGGCCAAATTCCTGTGTAATGAGTAGGCCGTTGCGACCATACTCCCCTAGCCCCGCCTTGATGGCGTACGGGATGCTGGGCGCGGTATCGTTCATGCTGGGTATAGCCCGATAGCCCAGATCGCGAATGAACTGCGCCAGTGAAATCAGCAACGCCGCATCCAGCGAATAGCCCACGCCTGCGGCTGCGCTGCCCAATGCCGACGGCGTCGTCTTCATCATATCGTAGGGCATAGGCACCGCTACCACGATGACGTGATCCAGGCCCGGTGGAATCTCGGGCGGAAGCTCCTCGTCGGGGCCGCCGTCATGATACCGAGTTTTGTATTGCCAGCGCTCATCGTAATGGGTAATGCCCACCAGCGCCGCGCCCAAAGCCCGTGCCGCCTTCTTCACCTGCCGGGCAGCCTCCTCGGGCGTTCCCAGATCAGCCTGCCGGGGCGAGACATCCCGCATAAAAGTAAAAACATCGGTAAAGCCCTCGCGACGGCCGTCCTGCGGATGTGCATCGGTCAGCACGTCGCTGAGATGCCAGGCCGCGTTGCGGATGGCGTAATCCTTCTGCTGATAACCATGGGCCCGGCGATGAGTGGTCACCGGTTCGCTGTGTCCCTGGTAAAACGCCTCGGTCTTCTCGTTACGGATGGTTGGGTCCCACCAGGAACGGCGGAACATCTCGTTTTTCTGAGGAAAAAGCTCGAACTCGTCGTTGATTTCGAATCCGGCCTCTTCGTCGGTTGGATCGTGCGGGAAGGTGGGCTTT
>CAZYSY010000036.1:0-6928 GCA_964650295.1 uncultured Caldilineales bacterium
TCGCGACTGAGACCGCCATGCAGCCCGTTGTGTTTGAGCTCCAACTTGCCCTTTTCGTACCACCACACGGTCTCATCGCCGTGGGGTAAGATGACCAGATTGCCCACCCGCTTCATAAAGTCGGGAGAGGGCTCGGTGACGCCGAACAGGCCCGAGTCGATAAGTTGTTGGGTGCGCAACACATCGGCCCGACCTCCCAACATCTTTCGTAGCAGGGTCTGGGCCCGGCCCACGTACTCCTCCCGCACATAGAGGAAGACATCGCGCGGGGAGCCGCCGGGCGTCAAAATCTTGCCCCGCTTATTGGCCCGCAGATAACAACGCAGCTCCTGAAACTCCGGCTGCAGATTGATGTAGAAAGTGGTGCGATGATCCACGCGCACCTGGCCATGATCGGCGCTGATGACGATGAGGGTGTCATCCCGGCCGCGCAACGGGTGAAGGAGGAATTTGTCCAGCAGGGTGAGGGTGGCGTCGGCCTCGACCAGGGATTGGAAGGAGAAAGGCCCGTACTTGTGCGCCAACGCATCGATGAAAGGCGTGTAGAGATAGAAAAGGCCCGCGCCCTGCGATTGATTCACCTGGCGTTTCAGCGTTGTCAATCCCTCGGCCAACGTGTAATAGCCCCGAGCCTCAGAACCCTGAGACATCACCTGGTTGTAGGCCGTGTTGATGTATTCCTGGGGCACATAACTGTATGTGGAGATGCCTTGCTCTTGCAATGTCATGAAAAATGTGTGGGTGGGCAGGATGTCGCGAGGGGTGATGTACGCCTCGCGCAGCGTGCCCCGCTGTTTTTCGCCCGCGTAAGAAAAGAGCAAGGGGGCGATGATGTCATCCACCTCGGGCTCATAGTATTGCCACTCGAAAACGCCATGCTGGCCCACCACCTGGCCCGTGCTCAGGGTGGTGACATGCGCCGCGGTGGTGGATGGGAACTGCGCAGTGATTTTGTGCGCCTGCCCCTTGTCGGTCAAGCGCCCCAAGATGCGATTGCGCCGGTTTAGAAAGTAGCTGTACACATTCCAGCCGAACGCGTCCAGAAAAATGAAGACGACTTTCTGAAACTGGCCCGGCTGAAAGCCGAAGCGCTCCGCGCTGAGAGGCGACGCGGGCCGTTCTGCACCCAGCAGCGACGCCAGCAGGCCAGGGATGTGCGCAAAGTTGCCCGTTTTGTAATCGGGCAACCGGCGGTTGGGGTCCAGAGTGATGATAGGCATGTTCTTTGTTCGGTAATTCGTTGTGGAGAACACAAGAAGCGGGATGCTCCTATGAAACAGGGGCATGCAATTGGTGTCAGGAAGCTAATTGCTATTTTCAGAATCAGATATTGCATTGTAATCTCAGCCAGAGAGGTAAGCAAGTTGCGGTATTCTTCGTGACTTGGCGATGTTGTAATGAGGGTTGGTGAATTTTATGAGGTGGTGTGCTGTTTCTAAAGTATATAATTTTGTTTTTTGTTGATTTTTATTAAATCTATTGACAGATATGGTGAATCAAATTAGAATTATTTTGTATGATTAATTTGTTAAGTAGTTGATGATATGAATTTGAAATAAACTTTGGAGATGCTTCCAACTCATCAGACGAAGAGGGACGAAAAGACGAAGGTGGACGAAGCGAGCCATCGTCTATGTTCGTCAATCTTCGTCCATGTTCGTCAAAATGCGCAGGCGCTTTTCTCAAGTTTCAAATGCGCATCTACTTAACGCCTTGTCTCTTCGTTATTTGAAAAGGAGCTGTCAGATGTCTGAATCACGCGTCGTCCCCAAAACCATGGGCCAGCAGTTTGGCCGCCGTTCCTGGGCTGAGCCCTGGAAAATCAAAATGGTGGAGCCCATCCGCCAGATTTCTCGCCCGGAACGAGAAATAGCCATGGCCGAGGCGGGTTATAACACCTTTCTTCTCCGATCTGAAGATGTCTATATTGATTTGCTCACCGATAGTGGCACCAGCGCCATGAGCGACCGCCAATGGGCGGGGTTGATGCTCGGCGACGAGGCCTACGCGGGCAGCCGGAATTTTTATCATTTGGTGGAGACCATTCAGGAATACTATGGCTATCAGTATGTGGTGCCCACGCATCAGGGCCGCGGCGCGGAACATCTCATCAGCCAGGCGCTCATCAACCCGGGGGATTACATTCCCGGCAATATGTATTTCACCACCACCCGTTTGCATCAAGAACTGGCGGGCGGTACTTTTGTCGATGTCATCATCGACGAGGCCCATGATCCCTCCAACATGCACCCATTCAAAGGCGATATCGACCTGAATAAATTACAATCGCTCATCGATAAGGTTGGCCCGGAGCGCATCCCCTACATCAGTGTGGCGGGCACGGTAAACATGGCGGGCGGTCAGCCCATCAGCATGGGCAACATCAAGGCAGTCAAGGCTCTGGCCGAAAGATATGGCATACGCGTTTATTTGGACGCCACTCGCATGATGGAGAATGCGCTTTTCATTCAGGAGCGAGAAGCGGGCTACACGGATAAAAGCATTGCCCAAATTCTCAAGGAATTTTGTCGCAATACCGATGGAGCCTGGATGTCGGCCAAAAAGGATAATCTGGTGAACATCGGCGGCTGGCTGGCCACCAACGATGAGGATGTCTTCGAGAAGACCCGTAACATGGTGGTGGTTTATGAAGGACTGCACACCTATGGCGGCATGTCGGGCCGTGATATGGAGGCGTTGGCCATTGGCATCACCGAGGCGGTGCAGGATGATTACGTGAGGGCTCGAGTGGGGCAGGTGCGCTATCTGGGCGAGCTGCTTACCGATTGGGGCATCCCCATTGTGCAGCCCATTGGCGGCCACGCCATCTTTTTAGACGCGAAGCGTTTTTATCCTCACATCCCCCAGGATGAATTCCCGGCCCAAACTCTGGCCGCGGAAATTTACATCGATTCAGGCGTGCGCACCATGGAGCGTGGCGTGGTCAGCGCGGGGCGAGACCCCGAGACAGGCGATCATCGTTATCCTAAGCTGGAGCTGGTGCGCATCACGATTCCTCGTCGCGTTTACACCCAGGCCCACATGGATGTGGTGGCCGAGTCGGTTAAGGCGGTATGGGATGAGCGTGAGCGAACGCGTGGGTTGAAGATGGTGTATGAGCCCAAATATTTGCGTTTCTTCCAGGCCCGCTTCGAGCGGCTATAGGCGAGAGCCTGAACTGTTGGAGATTGGGAGAGTTGCGAGCGCGTCACGCTTCAATCTCCCAATCTTTCGATTGCTTGCGTGTTCAGTTTCCTAATGTCTTGATGTTCTCGTCCAGCGGGTGTTCGGGCGTGCTGTTTTGGGCGAGGATCCAGTCGATGACTGGCTGCCGCCAGTCGATGCTGGTGTTATAGGCGTTGGGGTCGGCCCGGGCCAGAAGTTCGTAACCATCGCCGCCCGCGTACATGAAATCATTGACCAGCACATGGTAGATGGCGTCATCTTGTAGGGGTTCGCCGGTGCGATTCAATATCCACCTCAGGCCCTGGCGGTGCATTCCGCCTACCGCGGCTCGACCCTCCTGCTGTGAAATCACTTCTTGCAGTTGAGCGCCAGTCAATTTCACATCGATGAGGACATTGTCGAAAGGCATGACGCCGATGATGTCGCCAATGGTAATCGGGCCCGCAGGCAAGGCGTCGCGCATCCCTCCCAGGTTAGTGATGGCTACATCTGCGTTGGGATAGCCCAGCAGCCAGGTTTCAGTGATGAGTTTTTGCATGGTTTTGCTGCGCTTGGGAAGCCCATCCTTTAGATATCCGATAGGTTCTCCCAGCGCCTCATCCGCTTCCCCTTGCCACCGCTGCACAATGGCGGCTACGTCCGCATCTTCGCGGCCGCTCTGGTTCGGTTCGACTCCGAAATCGGATGCGATGAGTCGCCCCGTTTCAGCGTCGATTTGCAGCGTGGCCCAGGCGAAATGTTGCAGATAAGCGCCGCTGGTCAAAAGGATGGCGTCGCCTGAACGTTCCGACAGTATTTGATGACAGTGACCTCCGCCAAAGAAGGCGATGTGTAAATCTTGGGTTTGCGATGCCAGGTCGCGTAGTTCTTCGTTGCAAAGATGGCTGGTGACGAGGATGATGTCAGCGCCTTGGTCATGGACTTGTGGCGCAATTTGTCGTAATGTCTCGACATAAGGAGCAAACTGGAAGTTGCCCACATAGGCCGGATTGGTGACATTGGGCGTGCCCACATTGGCTAATCCGATGACGCCCACCCGCACGTCCCCTGCATCCAGCATCACAAAGGGTTGAATGCCAAGATGGGCGGGAATCTGCCCCGTGGATTTTTCTTGCATGTTGGCGGCCAGATAGGGGAATTGGGCTTGTTGGATACGCGCTTTGAGCATCTCCAGACCAAAGTCGAATTCATGGTTGCCAATGGCGGCGGCGTCATACCCCATGGCATTCATGACATCGACCATACTCTCACCTTTGAACCAGGTGGAGACTGCGGGGCCTGTCCAATTATCGCCGCCACTGAGCACCAGGAATTTTGGGTCGGCGGGATCATAGCTGAATTGATCTCGCCACAAGCCCATCATCCGCGCGGCATCCGCACCTTTTGTTTTCCCTCCCATCCAGCCATGCTCATCGTTGGTGTAGAGCACAGTCAGTTGGATGGGCATTGCTGTGGGGCGCGTGGTTGTGGGGATGGGCGTGACTTCCACCAGGGTTGGGGATGCAGGCGTGGCTGGCAATGGAGGCGCGGCGCAGGCCGCCACCGACGCCACGATGCTGACAAGGATGGTTAGCAGAGTCATCTTTTGCATAAAATCATGCTTCCGTTGAGCAAAAACAGGAATTTTATGATACCATATTTCTTTGACAAATCCAGCCCCCGATGGTATGATTTCTTTCGTCCACCGAGATAACGTCCACGGAGGGTTGGCCGAGTGGACGAAGGCGGCTGTCTTGAAAACAGCTGCGCCGGAAACGGCGCCGGGGGTTCGAATCCCTCACCCTCCGCCTTCAGGTCTCGGAAAATTGTATCATCCTGGGGAGGTCGCATAGTCCGGTCGAGTGCGCCCGCCTGCTAAGTGGGTAGGGGTCGAAAGGTCCCTCGAGGGTTCGAATCCCTCCCTCCCCGCCTTACCGTCAGTCTTTCGACTGGCGGTTTTTTATTTTTGGGCAGTTCAGGTTTGACCGATATCTGCATTCCGGCTCGTTATCGTGGCGCAATCTCGTTTCATGTGGCGATAGATGATGGACGACGAAAATCGCTGTTCGATGGCGTAAACCTCCCATCGTCCTTGCCTATCGTCTCTGAGTGTTGAGTAGGCCGATTTGAGTCGGCCAGGAGACGAAATGCGCCTGGTTGTTAGCGGGTGCGTTTCAATTTCGGGGCAGTTTATCAATGTCGTCGGGTCACAGTTCCGGCGGGAGAGCAAAAATGTGCACATACGATTCTATGACTCGCTGGCCTGACAACATCAGTCGGTCTACATTGGGTGAATGCATCTATTTTGAACCGCATCCATTGTCAGAGCATGGTTCAATGTTAGGCGCTTTGTAACTACTAACGTACCTGACTTCAACCACCACAAAGGCGCAAAGACACTAAGAACACCAAGAATTTCAAAGCTTTTTCTTTTCTTCGTGCCTTTGTGGCTTCGTGTCTTCGTGGTTTCTAGCCGGGCTACCTTAGTAGTAACGGCGCTTTTCTGTTTTGCCGGGCGGATTATGAATCCGCTTTGGGGAGCTCCGCTCCGGGGCCGAATTCATCAGGCGGGATGGCAATGATTGCCCCCATTTTGAAACGCACCTGTTGTTAGCTCCGAATTGGCGTAAATTCGATTTTCGACTATGATAGGGATGATTCCGTTCAAATTACACTCAAAAAACATTGTGAGGTGAAAAATGACCACAAAAGCTGATTTTACTTCGGAAGAATGGGATGCACTGTTGGCCGGGCCTCTGGCGGCGAGCATGTACATCATCGTAGCCAGTCCTAGCGTCTTCGGCTCCATTAAAGAAGTTACGGCCATGACTAAAGAATTGGCCAAAGCGGTTGCACGGCCTGATAATACTGAGTTGATGCGTTTCATGTTGGCGGATTATCAGGAGAAAGATGTCATCAAACGCGTGTCTCCAAACATCAAGGGAAAGCCTGATGAGGTCATTGCCGCGTTACGCTCCAGCATCGAAGATGCGGTGTCTTTGCTGGCACAAAAAGCCACCGACGAGGAATCTGAGCAGATTCGGAATTGGATGTATGAGCTGGCGGTGAAGACGGCTGAAGCTTCTAAGGAAGGGGGATTTTTGGGCATAGGCGCAGTGCGGGTTAGCGATGCTGAGAAAAAGGCTCTGGCTGATCTTGCCCAGATTCTGGGCGTGGACGCGACGCAGGATGACGCTTCGGCGGAGGCTTGATCTGTGCAAATGAATTCGGCATGATTGTTTTTGCCGGATGAACATGGAGGGCGTTTTGGCATCTGTTTACGCCAGAACGCCCTCGGTGTGACTGGCAATGGTTTTGGCTCAGATCGAATTCTACGTGTTGGCGGCTTTCGAAAGATGGCAGAGCCATGGGAGGTTTGGGTGGGGTTATGAATTGGGATAATCGTCCTGGACAGGCTATAATGCCAAGCGACGAAGTGACGCGCTGTGGCGTCGCAGATAACGTCATCCGCCCGTGCGCTTCTGTTTCAAACACTTTCCGACTCGAAATCTGAATGACGATGACCACCTGGCGACTCATCATCACCGATCCTGCGTCCGGGGCCTGGAACATGGCCGTGGATGAGGCTATTGCCATCTCCAGCGCCCGGGGCGACGCTCCGCCCACCCTGCGCTTTTATCGGTGGCGGCCCGCCACCGTCTCGCTGGGACGACATCAGCCGGTGGAGGATATCGATGGCGGGCGTTTGCAAGAACGAGGTTGGGGCCTGGTGCGACGTCCGACCGGAGGGCGGGCGATTTTA
>CAZYSY010000037.1:0-15298 GCA_964650295.1 uncultured Caldilineales bacterium
CGCCAACGGGTTCCCCGATGTCCGCCAGCGCGGTCTCGAAGACTTGTTGTAGGGCCCGTTGTTCCCTCGGCCCGGTCACCCATGCTTCCACCTGCCGCCGCAAGGGCTCTGCTATCGGCTTGGCGATGCCTTCTTCCAGCAGCCCCTTCTGCACGATTAGTTTTCCTACCCCGACCAGCCCTTTGCCCAGGGCTCCTGCGAGCAATGTGACGGTAATCGGTTCCATTCGGCCTCCAAAACAATCGAGAAAACACGGCTGAGATTTTCTGTATTCTAACGCAGGATTGGCATCTGAGTAAACGGGGTGATGACCCACAAGTCAGCAACCGAGCGGGCGCAGGCCCACCTTCGGCGCGAAGCGCCCAAAAGTCCTGACTTCAGTCGGCCAGCGCCGCCAAACTGCCGACTGAAGTCAGGCCATCGAGCCTTGCAGGCTGAAGGGCAGCCTGCGCTGCCCTCGAGCAGGATATGGATAATCACCGCGTTTCATGTCTCACGCTATGACTTCTAGCAACCTGACACAAATTTCATGCCCAGTTGCCCACCGATTGAAATCAGGGCTGAGTTCCTCCGGCCTCCTGTTAGCCTTCGCTGACAACCCTTCTTTCAAAAATGTAGATTGCAAAATCGCGGCCGGGAGCACCGCCCCCGCGGGGGGACGGGCGGAACAGGCAATTCCTCTCCACATCTCCTCCCCCGCCCGTCTCGGAGCGGGGGAGGAAGCAAAGGAGGGGCTGCGCCCCAAGAACCGGATTCATTCGGCCAATGACGGCGGTCAAAGCTAATTTGTGTCAGGTAACTAGTACTCAGTCAAATGTAGTTTGATGGAAAACCTCTTGTGGCCGTGGCCTTTACCATCGAGTAAACTCGGACTCTCCAGGCGCTTTGCGCCAGCGGTCGACCTCCGCCGACCGTCTCTGGTTGGTGAAGGGACGGCGTAGGCCGTCCGTTGGCCAGAGGCCTATAGAGACCGACTTCAGTCGGCCTGTCGGGCTTCTTCCCTCAAAGCAGACTTGACTTAGTACTAGTTGATGACAACTCCAGCAATAATTTGTTCTCCAGGTGCTGTTTCTACGCCCATCACGCGAGAATGCGTGTGGCCGGTGTTTTCCAGACAGATTTCATCTCCTGCCCGTTTGAGCGCCCGCACGAAAGCCTCGGGAATGGCTCCTCCGCCCCGCGCGGATAGTGACCTGCATGAAAATGGTGCCGGGTGAAGCTCACGTGCATGAACACCGACTGCGACTTTCAACGCCTTTTCCGCACTATTCACCTTGCCCAGGCTGTTGAGTTGGATCATCAACTCATCCACGGCATTGAGATAACCGTTGGCGCTTTCGGCTTCGATATGTCTTTCGAGACGCCCGGTCCCTCGGTGACGCGCCGCTGCCAACCTTCTTCATGCAATTCACCAATGTAATGCACCCCTGGGCTGATATGGAATCCATTGAGCGTGAAGGTCTGACTCCAGCCACCGGGAATTTCATGATGCCCAAGCACCATGACCTTTTTACCCATCTGGCGGTGGGAACAGCCGCAGCCATACTGCCAGAGCCAATGACCATGATATCATGATCGGACATGTGGAAACATTATTATCGAAAAATGTGGGGGTGAGACCGTTGAGTGTCGTCATGTGGTCAGACGATTTTCATTCAATCAAAAAACTGTGTCCGGCGCAAAGATGACGGTGAGAAAGGTTGCTTTTTGTGGTGGGGAGGTGAAGAATGACGAACCTATTGCTAGCGGCGCCTCGTATTTCAGCTTAGGCGTTATGCCCGATTCGCGTCGCCCAAATTATCATGCCCTCGTTATCCGGCTGTCGGGTGCGTTTCAGCTTGGTGACGCTTTTATTTTTTGGCCGGTCGGATTACGAATCCGCCCTGAGGAGCCCCGCTTCGGAGCCGGATTCGCAATCCGACGGGTTTTACAATGCCTGCCCCAATTTTGAAACGCACCCCCGGCTGTCAAAACAGTTCCCATTCTTAAATCAATAGTGTATAATCTGTTTTGGTTATCCAACCCTGAACATTAAACACCCCAACCTTATACTTTAATCCCAAAAAGAGGTTCTCATGGCCCACACAGCAGATGTCATCATCATTGGCGGCGGCGTTCATGGCGCTAGCCTGGCTTTCCATCTTGCCCAACGGGGAATCAAGCCCGTGGTGCTTGAAAAACAATTTGTTGCCGCAGGTGCTACCGGTCGCTCCAGCGGGTTGGTGCGGATGCACTATGATTTGCGTTTGGAATCGGAGTTGGTCTGGCACTCATTTCAATACTTCCGCAACTGGGAAGAGTTGGTGGGAGGGGATTGCGGTTTTGTGCGCACCGGTTTCATCCGGATCGTGCAGCCTGAATATGAGGATGCATTGCGCGCCAATGTGAGAATCCAGCAGGAAATCGGCATCCCTACGCTACTGGTAACACCCGACGATATTAAGCGTCTGGCTCCTTACATGGTCACCGACGATTTCACCGTGGCTGCCTATGAACCAGAATCGGGTTATGCCGATCCGCCTGCTACGGCCATGAGCTTGATGACCGCTGCCCGCAATTTGGGAGCGACCTTGAAAACGGGCGTGCAGGTCACAGATGTTCTCACCTCGGAAAGCAAAGTCATAGGAGTGATAACTTCAGATGGGGAAACATATCATGCACCGCAGGTAGTGAATGCTGCAGGAGCTTGGGCTGACCGTATTGCTCGAATGGTGGGATTGGATTTGCCCATAACCACCTGGGGGCATGATGTTATGTTTGTCCGTCGACCAAGTTCCATCGGCCCGACTCATCCAACCGTCATCGACGACATCAACGAAATGTATTTTCGCCCAGAGCAAGGAGGATTGACTCTGGTTGGGTTGGAAAGTGACAATCCTTTGGGGGAGGATCCAGATGGCGATACCGATAACGCCCATCCCGGCTATGTGGAGCGCGCAGTCGATCACATCTGTCGCCGCATTCCCGTCATGGAAGAAGGCTCACTGCATAGCGCCCACATGGGTTATGATGGTCTCAGTGACGATCAGCGCGCTATCCTCGGTCCTGCCGGACCAGAGGGGTTCTGGCTGAATTGCGGTCATAGCGGCACCGGTTTCAAAATCGGCCCCGCCGTTGGTCTCTGCTTGGCTGAGTGGATGGTGGATGGCGCCCCACACACCGTCGATATTCGCCCCTTCAGCTTCTCGAGATTTGCCGCTGGGAGACTCCTGCGTGGCGAATATCCTTACGCTGATATCTGGCGCTAAATGTCCGCATGTTAGCCTGACCGCTATGCATAAACATATCGATTATCGTTTTGTGGGTTTGGCGTTGTTATGGATGGCGCTTATTTTCTGGTTCTCCAGCCAACCGACCCTGTTTGCTCTCCCGGGCGGATTGCTCGATACCATCTTCAAAAAAAGCGCCCACGCGCTGGCGTACGCTATTCTGTGGGCGTTGTGGTGGTATGCGACAAAGCGCCAAACTTTGGTGGCCTTTGTGTTAACGGTTGCCTATGCCATCAGTGATGAATATCACCAAACCTTTGTGCCAGGGCGCCACGGGCAATGGTTCGATGTGGGAGTAGATACGCTGGGCGTAATAACCGCCATGGCCGTGGCGCACTTTCGTCACAGCGCGAAGCGAATATGAACGATATCGCCATCTTTCACCACATACTCTTTTCCTTCTAGTCGCAGTTTACCCTGTTTGCGCGCTTCAGCCATCGAGCCCGCGCCGACGAGTTCGTCATAGGCTATGACTTCGGCGCGGATAAAGCCGCGAGCGAGATCTGAGTGGATGACGCCCGCCGCCTCCACTGCGGTGGCGCCCACCGGAATCGTCCAGGCTCGCACTTCGTCTTCGCCCACCGTAAAAAAACTGTGTACTTGCAAAAGTTTATACGAGAGACGAATGATGCGGCTAAGCCCCGGTTCGGGAATGTCAAATTCGGCTAGAAATTCCGCAGCCTCCTCCTCTTCCATTTGTGCCAATTCTTCTTCGAGCTTGCCCCGCAATGCCGCCACTGCCACATGCTTGCCTTGTATTACATCCTGGTACGCCTCGGCAACGCTTTCATCTGCATCATCGTCAATATTCAGCAGAATGAGCATTGGCTTTTGCGAAAGCAACGCGAACCCTCGCAAAAGTTTTTCTTCATCAGGCGATAGAGCCAGTTCACGAATTGGCGTTTCTTCTTCCACCGCAGCTAGCAAACGTTCGAGCAACTCTTTTTCATCGGCCAAAGCCTGACGCTCTTTGGCGTCTCCACCCTTTCCCAATCGCGAAGCGATGCGTTCAAGGCGATTGGTAATGATGGTCATATCGTTGAGTAGCAACTCGGTTTCCATGATCTCGATATCTCGGGCCGGGTTCACAGCTCCTTCTGGGTGGATGATGCTGGCATCGTTGAAGGCGCGCACCACGTGCAATAGCGCATCGTTTTGGCTGACTTCGTTCAGGAGTTCTCCAGCCAACCCTCCTGCTTCGCCCATACCCTTGGCCAAACCCGCAATATCTTTGTATTGCACCGTGGCATAGGTCACCTTTTTGGGATTGTACATCGCCGCCAGTTTGTCCACCCGTTCGTCTGGCACATGCACCACAGCAGTGTGTACCTCCATCCGCCCCGATGAGTAGGCTTCGGTTGGGGTTTTCCCTCGTGTCAGGGCATTGAATACAGTAGTTTTGCCGCTATTTGGTAATCCAATAATACCGATTTTCATAAGCGATAGGCGTCGAGAATCATGTGTGGTGGGAGATTGGATGCTTTGAGAGGCTGCCACATTTCTACACCTGCCGTATCCACCAATTCCAACATTTGCGCTACGGTTAGATTCAGACCGGGATGCACCCAGTCTGGAGCGATATCATTGAGCGGAACCAGAACAAAGGCGCGTTCGTGCAGACGGTGGTGAGGAATGTAAAGGTGGGGGGCGCTGAGACGTAGATCATCGTATCCGAGGATGTCGATGTCAATGATACGTGGACCGTAACGTGGAGCAGTGAAATCACGTCCTAAAGCGGCTTCGGTGGTTTTTACTAGTGCAAGCAAGGCTTCAGGTGCGAGATTGGTTTTTGCCAACAATGCCTGGTTGAGGAAGTATGGTTGGTCTACAACGCCCCAGGGTTCAGTTTCGTAAATTGGAGAGACGGCCTGAATGGTAAGAGTTGTGGAAAGCAGCTTTCGCGCCTGTGCCAGATTTTCGGCCCGGTCGCCCAGGTTACTTCCCAAAGCTAATAAGATGATATGCATGATTGGTATGATACCGTATTTTTGAATTTAGCTACAATGCCAGGTATACTTCCGAACTATGCAGTTCAGAAAAGTTTTATTCCTCGTTGCTCTTCTAACGATTCTTGCCTGGATTGGCATCCGGGATGGTCGTTCTGTGATTGCGGAGTACCATCCTTGCAATCCGCCGAATGTCATGCCGCGTGAGGTCTGCGGGTTCGACCGATTTTATGGCGACCCTCCCCGGCAGATTGGCGTGGGATGGGCTCCGTTCATACTGTCGGGGGATCTTACATTCATGCAACATATCGACACGTATTGGGGAGCGCCCTCACAGATGATGTGGAGCAATGGGGGCACGTTTATCGCTGGCGTCTACACTCAGGTCCATGTCACTCCGGGGGCTGGCTATCGGGCCGCAGTGTTTTGGGCAGCCCCTAACGCTCCTGACACCTTCGGACGCCAGTTAGGCATCGATCCGACAGGCGGCACAGATCCAAACGCCTCTACGGTGATTTGGGGCCCCATGCATTGGGGACCTGGCACCGTCCTCAGTCACGATCCACCACGTCCTGAAGATATTGACGTCAAGGCTCGTGCTCAGGACGATGTCATCACCGTCTTTTTTCTGACCAATCACAATCGGAGCACGGGAGATAATTACCTGTTCTTGGATGCGCTGGCCTTGTATCCTGATGAGAGTGCGCCGCCGTTGGCGACTCCAACCCCAGAACCGCCTACAGCTACGCCTGTGCCCACCAGCACGCCTACTCCTGCAGCCACAGACACCCCGACGCTGACGTCAACTCCTACTTCTACCCAAACCAGCACACCCACTGCCACCGCCACGATAACGCCAACGTCAACGCCATCGCCAACATCTACCCTCACCCCCACCGCCACTGCCACGTTGACGCCTACCGCGACTCCATCACCTAGCCCCACTCCGACGCCTACACCCAGCTTCTGGAAGCGTTTCTTGCCCAAAGATGATGCCGGAGGCCCAGTGGGTCTGATTGCAGGTTTAAGTGGCCTGCTGGGCGTGATGATTCTGTTTGGGTTGGTGTATTGGATATATCGACTCGAGTAGTGAGCGCTTTTTGTCTCTGTTTTTACGTTCGAAAATCAATCACTGCTGCAGCTTGTCTCTTTCTCTCGGGAGTGCGAATGCCTGGACGGGTGCGTTTCAAAATGGGGACAATCATTGCCATCCCGCCTGATGGGTCCGGCTCCGGAGCGGAGCTCCCCAGGGCGGATACGTAATCCGCCCGGCAAAACAGAAAAGCGCCCAACATTGAACCATGTCCTGACAATGAGGGCGATTCAAAATAGATGCATTCACTCGATGCAGACCGACAGGGGTTGTCGGGCCAGCGAGTCACAGACTCGCATGTGCACATTTTTGCGCTCCCGCCGAAACTGTGACCCGACGACATTGATAAACTGCCCCGAAATTGGAACGCACCCATCCCTGGAAGGGTATTTGTCATGCCGGGAGTTTTTTTGTAATATCGTGGAGGATGAAGCACATCAGAACCATGAAGTCGTGGCGAGCGTTTATTATTCATTCATGGTTCACGTTCGTTTCTGATGCCTTACCAGAACGAATCATCCCATGCAGAGTAATATATTTCTCTGCTTCATCACCTCTCCAGGAACTTATCGATGCATGCGTTTAAATCGTTCATGAGGTTTATCTTTCGATTATTAGTGGTATGGTTTGTTGACACCCTCTCACTTTTTTTGACAGCGGAGGTTGTGGCAGGGGTGACCATCATCAGCATTGCTGGAACTTCACGGCTCGCTGTGGCTGCAGCGGCCGCACTGGTATTGGGTGTAGTGAATTTACTCATCCGGCCCATCATTCTCATGCTTTCGATTCCGCTGGGTTTCGTATTCGTATTTGTCGTGGGTTTCTTCGTCAATGCCATCACACTGCTAATTACCGGGAGTCTGATCGACGGTTTCACTATTGATGGGTTTTGGGCGGCGGTGCTTGGAGGGCTGTTTCTTAGTTTCGTCAATACAATTATCACAAGTGTTATTTCGTTTGATGACACCTATTCTTTCTATCAGGGGGTTGTGGAGCGGTTGGCCACGCGCACAAAATATGATATTGGGGAGAAGCCTAAGCCTGGCTTGTTGTTGATGGAGATCGATGGGTTGAGTTACAAACACCTGATGCATGCTATCAATGCCGGGATGTTGCCCACCTTCAAGAGGCTGATGCAACAGAACGGCTATATTCTTTCGCACGTGGATTGCGGGTTGCCTTCCCAGACCTCGGCTTGTCAGGCGGGCATCATGTTTGGTGACAATGATGACATCCCCGCCTTTCGCTGGTACGATAAAGATCAACAGAAATTATATGTTTCGAGCAAGGATGCGCCAGAGATTAACGCCCGCTACGCACATGGACAGGGGTTAATGCGCGGCGGCGCCAGTATCAACAATATGATGAATGGCGACGCGCGTCTCTCTCTGTTGACTTTAGCCGATCTCAGAGCTGACAATGAGGATGAACGCCGTCAACGCGCTCGCGACATCTATTTGCTCATGCTCAACCCCTATTTTTTGATGCGCGTGATTGTGCTCTTTTTCTGGGAGTCATTGGTTGAGGTGTGGCAGTACGGCAAAGCAAAAATCAAGAATGTTCAGCCGCGGCTCAATCGACTGCATGGCGGCTATCCATTTATCCGGGCGGCCACCACTGTCTTCATGCGAGATATCTCAGGATACCTCACCGCGTTGGAGGTCGTCCGTGGAGCCCCTGTTATCTACGTGACCTGGCCTGGCTATGACGAAGTGGCGCACCACTCCGGCCCGTGGAGTTCCGACGCCTTCGGCGTCTTGCAGCGCTACGATGAAATCGTCGCATCCATGCTGGATATCATCGAGCGCAAAGCGCCGCGCCCTTACAACCTTGTCATTCTTTCAGATCATGGGCAATCACATGGAGCAACGTTCCAGCAACGCTATGGCTACGACCTGAAAGCATATATTGAGACTTTGATTCCTGAACACGTGACAGTACACGCTTCGATGGGGGGAGATGAGGGCAGCGTTTCGGTTACAGCCATGAGCGCCGAATTAGATAACATGCATGAGTATGGAGATGGAGGCGCTGTGGGCAAACGCGTTGTTGGTGGCGCCAAAACCTTGTTATCCGATGCGGCTCGGTCTGCGGCAATCGAGGAACCTTCGGCGATTGATGCAAACATCACTGTTTGTGGCAGCGGCAATATCGCCCAGGTCTATTTCGATATCGCATCTCATAAACTCACACTAGAAGAACTTAACGCTGTGTATCCCGGGTTGGTGGACGTGATGGTGAAGCATGAGGGGATTGGGCTTGTGGTGGGATATAACAGTGTTGGTCAGCCCGTTGCGCTGGGAAAATCGGGATCTCGGAATTTACATACTGGCGAGATTATTGGCGATGATCCCATGATTATGTTTGGGGATCCGGATCTCCGAGCGGCGCAAGTTTGTCGTATTGCTGATTTTCCCCATGCTGGCGATTTAATCGTTAACAGCACTGTTTATCCTGATGGCACGGTGGCTGCTATGGAAGAGCTCATCGGCAATCATGGCGGCATTGGTGGCGAGCAAACCGATGCTTTCATCTTTCATCCCCCCAATCTAGATGTGCCAAAAACGACCAACTCCACCGATGTATACCATATTCTCAACGCCTATCGTGAATCTGCTCCTGAGTCGATTGCCATCGGAGCTGACAACAAGATGGAATCTGTCGTGGATGCCTGGTCGCTTTCGTCACTCAAGACCGGGTTTGCTTTTGGAAGCGGTTGGGTGGGGAATATGTTACGGTCGATGGTATTGGATGTCAGCGCCTATCGAGAAATTGCTGCCAATCCATACCTGAGCGGTCCTGCCGTGTTGCTGTTGCTGTTAGGCGCCGTGGTTGGTGGATTCGTTACTCGGGGATCACTTAATTGGGGAGGCGTTCTCAACGATGTTTTAGGCGCTGTGTTGTTGGTATTGCTCTTTTTTATCACGGGGCGTGCGCTGGACGGCAGGGGAGATTTCACGACCACATTGCGCACGACTGGTTTTGCATACGCCATCAAATTCTATTCACTTCTCAGTTTTGTTCCTTTTATTGGCGATCTGATGACGTTATTAGTGTTTGCGTTATCGCTTGTTGGTTTTTGGATTGCCGGCGTGCAAGCGCACAGGCTTCGAGGATGGCGCAGCCTCGTATTCCCTTTTGCCGTGATTGTCATCTTTTTATTATCGATTTTTATCATTGATGTTCTTTTTGGGGGCGCTGTTCTCACATTAGAGAATATTGCCCATAGCATTGGTATGACTCCATAAATGGTTCCTATGCCTCAACACATCCTTGTTGTCGATGATGATAAGCAAATTGCCCGGTTGATCCGTTCCTACCTTGAGCAAGCAGGTTATCAGGTTTGGGTTGCCTACGATGGAGAGGAGGCTTTGGTCTTCATACGGCATCAAAAGCCTGATCTCGTGGTGCTGGATTTGATGTTGCCTGGCAAGGATGGATGGGAGATCACGCGCATTTTGCGTAATGATCCTGTTCTGGCATCCGTTCCCATCATTATGCTTACCGCGCGTGTGGAGGATGCAGATAAAATTGTGGGGCTGGAATTGGGAGCGGATGATTACATCACCAAGCCATTTAATCCTCGCGAAGTGGTGGCGCGGGTACGCGCAGTGCTGCGTCGCACATCAGACGTTGTGCCTCATCCCGATGTGATGGAAGTTGGGGGGGTGCGGCTGAACGTGGATCAGCATGCGGTCACGGCAAGCGGAGAACCCATCGAACTCACCCCAACTGAATTCGAGTTGCTCAAATTGTTGATGAAACATCCCGATCGGGCTTTCACCCGCATGGATATGATTGATCAGGCCTTGGGCTATGCTTACGATGGTATGGAACGCACCATCGACAGCCATATCAAGAACTTGCGAAAGAAGTTGCGTGTGCCCAGGGGTGAGCCGGGATATATCGAAACCGTATATGGCGTTGGGTATCGTTTGGTAGGGGAGCATGAATAAGCTCTGGGTCAAGCTCGGACTGGCTTTTGCCCTGGTTACACTGGTGGGCATTGCTGCGGTGGGAGTGTTGGCAAACTATCAGCTTAGCACTGGTTTTCATCGCTACATGTCGCAGAATCAGGTAGACCAGTTACTGATTCCTGCATTGCAGGCATATTATCGCCAGCATGGCAATTGGGACGGCGTAGAGAGCATTTTTCAGTCGCACCACGGTCAGGGGCGAGGCAGAGGTCGGGGTGCACCGCGACACACTTTAGCAGATGCTTCGGGGCGCGTGGTCTATGATGAGACCGCATCGTATGGTGAGACACTGACAAAATCTCAGCGTAAGCAATCCTTGCCCATTACGTTTGGTGAAGAGGTTGTGGGGTATTTGCTGATAACGGTGGGCAACAATGGTGCAGGCGGCCCGGCCCAAGCATTTCTTTCGCTTATCACTCGTTCGTTAGTTCAGGCAGGGCTGGTTGCCGGAGCGTTGGGCGTCCTGCTGGGGTTGATCATCGCCCGCCACCTCTCTGACCCGCTCAGTCGCTTGGCTCAAGCTGCACGCGCCCTCTCACATGGAGATCTCAGCCAACGCGTGCCCGTTGCTGGTAGTGATGAGGTGCTTGAGGTGATGACAGCATTCAATGATATGGCTGAGGCTTTGCAGCGTTCGGAAACGTTGCGGCAAAACATGATTGCGGACATCGCTCATGAGCTGCGCACCCCTCTCTCCGTCATACAGGGTAATTTGCAGGCCATGCTGGATGGTGTGTATCCCCTGACGCTGGAAGAGATTGCTCAGGTCTATGATGAAACACTGCTACTGAATCGTCTGGTTAGCGATCTACGGGCGCTGACCCTGGCAGAGGCTGGGCAATTGCATCTAAACCTAATTCATGTGCAGCCCCAAGAGTTAATCGCTAGTGTGGTAGATGCGTTTCGGGAAGCTGCCAGAGATAAGCAAATCACATTGCAAAGCCATGTTTCCCCACCTCTCCCTAACGTAATTGCAGACCCAGACCGGTTGCGTCAGGTTTTTGCTAATTTGTTGAGTAATGCGTTACGTCATACACCTGATGGCGGACGCGTTGTGCTGGCGGCCGAGCGGGTGGGGCATATGGTACGATTCAGTGTAAGTGATACAGGGCCAGGGCTAACGCCCGAAGCGCGGGCACGGGTTTTTGATCGATTCTGGCGTGCCGATCTTTCCCGTTCGCGGGACGGGGGTGGCTCTGGTTTAGGACTCACCATCGCCCAATATCTGGTTGAGGCGCATGGTGGTGAGATCGGCGTGGAAAGCGTAGCGGGTCAGGGGGCGTGTTTTTGGTTTACTGTTCCTATTGCCACCTTCGATTCATGACTCTGTTCCAGTTTGGATTTTCTTTCCTTAGCCATTTATAATTGATTCGTAACTGCTACTTATCGGCTTCAAAATTCTCAACCACCCTTCGGAGGACGCTCATGGGCAAAGGCGACAAACGCACACGGCGTGGCAAGATATGGAAGGGCACACATGGCAAGTATCGCCCAAGTCTGAAAAAGCTGCGCAAGATGAAAGAAGAAAAAGCGGCAAAAAGGTAAAGACGAGACCTCGGCACATCCCGCCGGGGTTTTGTTTTATGCCTATTTTCTTAGGTGGGGTGATAGTTCGAAAAATAAAGGATTAACACCACCGCCACAGCCCAAAAAATCCCAGAAAAAAAGAGTGGTTTGTCTTTGAAGATGAGTTCGTCCGGCGCGCCACCCAAATGTTTGACATGCACCAGATACAGGTAGCGGAATAAAAAGTAGATGACGATGGGGATGGTGAGCATCATCAAATGGTTTTCCGGCAAATTGTGGGCAGAAAAAGTATAAAGTGAATAAGTGACTATAGTAGCACCAGTGGTCAGGCTGATAAGATGATCGAGGAAGTTCATGTTGTATTCATCGAGAATTGCGCGATGATTACTGGCGTCATCTTCCAACCCGGCCAGTTCAGCTCTGCGTTTTCCCAGCGCGATAATGAGGGCTACCAGCGTAATGCAAACATAAAGCCAGGGAGAGAATCGTTCCACTTTCACCACAGCTGCACCGGCTGCCACCCGAAGCACAAAACCCGCAGCAATGGTGAACACATCCAATATGACCATGTTTTTTAGCCAAAAGGAATAGGCCACATTCATCAAAAAATACCCAGCCAGAATCAGTCCGGCATTAGCATCTAGAAGAAAGGCAGCCGGCATTGAGACTCCCAAAAGCAAGACGAGCGCGATGATAGCGTAAACAGGTTGTAGCACGCCCGAGGCCAAAGGGCGATTACGTTTGAGCGGATGCGCTCGGTCTTTTTCGATGTCGACCAAATCATTCAGGAGGTAGACCGAGCTGGAGACCAGGCAAAATAGAAAAAAGATGGCGGTTGTGCGCAAAAACAGGCCCGGCTCCAGGAATTTACCATCGAAGATGAGTGCTGCATAGACTACGACATTTTTCGTCCATTGTTTGGGACGCATGGTTTTGATAATTGCTCGAATAGTGGACATAATCATTGCTGGAAGAGGCCAGGGAGAAACATAAATTATCCGATCTACGGGCTGTAATCTTAGCCGCCCATTCCTCACGCGGTCAAGTTTGATAACTCGCTTACTTCTTCTTCCGCACCCGTTTTTTGATGGCATCCAGGCTGGTGGCGGGTTTGGCCTTGGTGGTTTTGGGCTTGGTGGCCTTTTTGGCCGAGGTGCTCTTGCGCGTGGTCGTCGTTTTGCGGGCGGGGCTCTTTTTTGTGGTCGGGGACTTGGTCGTGCTCTTTTTGGTGGAGGAGGCCGGAGATTTTTTGGCCGCGGTCTTGCTTGCGGTTGAGGCCTTGCCAGAGGTGGTCTTTCGTGCTGAAGTCTTGGGTTTTGGGGGCGTGGGGGCAGGCTCGACAGTGCGGGTCGTCGTTTTGCGAGACGTGCTCTTTTTTGCGGTCGGGGATTTGGTCGTGCTCTTTTTGGTGGAGGATGCTGGAGATTTTCTGGCCGCGGTCTTGCTTGCGGTTGAGGTCTTGCCAGAGGTGGTCTTTCGTGCTGCGGTCTTGGGCTTGGGCGGCGCTGCCGCGGGCTCGACGGTTTTGGCCGTGCGCTTGCGGGTGGTCGAGGTGGCTTGGGCCGTGGTTTTCTTTGTCGTCGCCGCGCTGCGGGCCGATGAGCTTGTTTTGCGGGATGATGTGGTTTTTTTGGCGGTGGATGTGGTCTTTTTCGCGGCAGCGCCCGCGGCGGCCGATTTGGTCGCTGCGCTTTTGCGGGTAGTGCGTTTTTTGGGCGGTGGTGGGGGTGGCGGCGGCGGTGGGGCCGCAGCGCCCGCGTCACTTTCCTTCACCTTGGGGATGATCAGGGCCAGCAGTTTGCGCACTTCGCCGCCCTTCAGGCCCGCGATCTGCCGCCCGCGCGAAGCGCGGTTCCCCGCAGGAACCTCCTCCAGCCGCAGCACTTTCATCGCCCCCCGATGCATGACCACGAATAACTCATGCTCCTCGGTGACGATGGCCGCATCTGCGACCGCGCCATGATTGGGGCCAAAGCGCATGGCCAGCACGCCCGCGCCGTAGCGCTTCTGGGTGGGGAATTTCTCCACGGGCGTGCGCAGGCCGTAACCTGTGGTGGTGAGAATGACCACCTGATGGCCCGGTTTGGTCACGCCCGCGGCCACGATCTGATCGCCGGGCGTCAGCTTCATGGCCAATACGCCCGCGGCGGGCAGCCCCATCACCCGCACATCCTTCTGCGTAAATCGGATGCTCTGGCCCATGCGGGTGATGAGCATGATGTCGTCGTCACCATCGCACAGCACCGCGGTCAACAGCGCATCTCCCTCCTCCAGCTTCATCACCATGGGCGAGGCGTGAGCTGCGTTCCACAAGTCATCCAGGCTGATGCGCTTGCTACGGCCCTCCTGGCTGACCAGGAAAATGCTCTGTTTGTCATCGCCATCGCCCTCAGGCCGGGGCAGGGGGATCATGGCCACGACCTCGTCATCCTTGCGCAGGCCGGTGATGTCGCGGAAGGTCTGTCCCTCCTCAGTGGGGATCTGGTGCATCGGTTTTTGCACCACCTGGCCCGCGGCGGTGAAGAGGAAAAGGGTGTCCTGGGGCGGGGCCGCGGCCATGAGCAGGGGCGCGTCCGCGCTGCGCCGGGGCAATGACCCGCGGCGGCGTCCGGCCAGAGACTGACGGAAGAGCAGGCCCTTCTTGGTCAGCAGCACCAGCTCCGGCTCTTCGGACATGAGCTCGCCGGTGGTCAGGGCCGCGCCCTTGATGTCTACGATGCGGGTGCGGCGGGCATCGCCGAAT
The DNA here is from genome assembly GCA_964650295.1 of uncultured Caldilineales bacterium. GTDB lineage: Bacteria > Chloroflexota > Anaerolineae > J102 > J102 > M2005. The sequence goes on from CAZYSY010000037.1 coordinate 14,556, forward strand.
TGCTCTTTCAGGGCCAGCAGCTCCTCTTTGATCACGGCCAGCATCTTGGCGGGATGGGCCAGCAGGTCCTCCAGATAGCGGATGCGGGCCTTGAGGGCTTTGTACTCCTCTTCCAGCTTGGTGCGCTCCAGCCGGGCCAGGCGCTTGAGCTGCATGTCGAGGATGGCCTGGGCCTGCAATTCGCTGATTTTCAGCTTTTTCATCAGCCGGGTGCGGGCGGTGTCGGTGTCGGGGCTGCGGCGGATTATGGCAATGACTTCATCCAGGTTCTTGAGGGCGATGAGCAGGCCTTCCAGGATGTGGGCCCGCTCCCGGGCCCGGGCCAGCTCGAATTCCGACCGGCGCCGCACGATCTCCTGGCGATGTTCCAGATAGAGCAACAGCATCCGCTTGAGGGAGAGCACCCGCGGCTCGCCATCCACCAGGGCCAGCATGTTGATGCCAAAGGTCTGCTGCAAGGGCGTGTTCTTGTAGAGCGCGGCCAGCACTTCCTGGGGCTCGACGTTGCGGGTGAGTTCGATGACGATGCGCATGCCCTGGCGGTCGCTTTCATCCCGCAGGTCGGTGATGCCCTCGATGCGCCCGTTGCGTACCAGGTCCGCGATGCGCTCGATGAGCCTGGTTTTGTTGGTCTGATAGGGCAGTTCGGTGATGACCAGGCGGTTGCGGTTGCGGCTCATGGCCTCTACATGCACTTTGGCCTGCACCCGCAGGCGGCCCTTGCCCGTGCTGTAGGCCTGGGC
>CAZYSY010000038.1:0-15894 GCA_964650295.1 uncultured Caldilineales bacterium
AGGTCATTCCGTTTTTACGGTTCGGGGCCGACAACCCCAGTTTTCATTCATCTGCAATCATTTTTCGGGCGGGTAGCTCAGTTGGCTAGAGCACTTCCCTTACAAGGAAGGGGGCACAGGTTCGAGTCCTGTTCCGCCCACACCACAACCGTCATGCTTCGGGCATTGACGGTTTTTTGTTATACTCAGGCTGATATTCCTCCCACGTTCTCCATCGAGCTCTCCTATCATGCCCGATAATCCCTACCGACATCTTCCAAGCCTGGATGCACTTCTGGCTCGCCCTGAAATCTTCTCACTCATCCATGAATTTGGTCGCACGCCTGTGCGCGACGAAGCTCGCGACCTGCTGAACGTCATTCGAGCTGAAATTCGTGAAGGCGCGGCCCCACCTGACGCCGACGCTATCGTAGTACGTTTGCAGGATGCCGCCCGAACGCATTTGGCTCCATCATTGATTCCGGTCATCAACGCCACAGGCGTCATCATTCACACAAACCTGGGGCGGGCTTTGCTCTCGGAGGCCGCCCAGCAAGCCATGATGGCTGTGGCTCGCGGTTACAGCAATCTGGAATATGACTTACCAAAGGGCAGACGAGGCAGCCGCTATGTTCATGCGGAAGCCATGCTCTCACGCCTGACAGGAGCAGAGGCCGCATTGGTGGTCAACAACAACGCGGCCGCGGTGAATCTGGTGTTGCGAACCCTGGCCGCTGGGCGAGAAGTCGTCATCTCGCGTAGCGAGCTGGTGGAGATCGGCGGCGGCTTTCGCATCCCCGACATCCTGGCCCAGAGCGGGGTCAGACTGGTGGAGGTGGGCACGACCAATCGCACCCACCTGGCTGATTACGAAGCGGCCATTCATTTTGAAACAGGCCTGCTGCTGAAGGTGCATCAGTCCAACTATCGCATCATCGGTTTCACCTCCAACGTTTCCTTGTCCGAGTTGGTTGAGTTCTCTCGCCAGCTTCCCTTTCCCATCCCCGTAGCCAATGATTTGGGTAGCGGCACCCTGTTGGACACCCGTCCCTACGGATTGGAATATGAACCCACAGTGCAAGATAGCGTGGCCGCTGGCGCGGATGTGGTCACTTTCAGCGGAGACAAGTTATTGGGCGGGCCGCAAGCGGGCATTATTTTGGGGCGCAGGAAGATTATCGACGAGATCAAACAACAGCCTCTGACCCGCGCCTTTCGGGTGGACAAAACCACACTGGCCGCGTTGCAAGCCACGCTGATGGCCTATTTGCGAGGGACCGCCACCGAGGAAATCCCGGTGTGGCGGATGATTGGCGCACCCGAGGAGAAGTTGGCGCAGCGAGCCCGGACATGGGCGGATGCGCTGGGCGACGTGGAGGCCCGCATTGAACTAATGCCCGGCGGCAGCGCAGTGGGAGGTGGTTCGTTACCAGGCCAAACCCTGCCCACCACCCTGTTGGCCATCTCCTACCCGCAACCGCAGCGACTGCTGGCCGCGCTGAGAGCGTGCTCACCTCCGGTCATCGCTCGGGTGCAGGAAGACCGGGTGGTCTTCGATCCTCGCACTATTCTCCCCGAACAGGAGTCCATTTTGCTGGATGCCATCCGGAAGGTGCTGAAACTTGTCAACGGTTAATTGCTAAGTAGATGCACATTTGCAACTTGAGGAAAAGCGCCTGCGCTTATTAACGAAGATTGAGGAATATAGACGATGGTTCGCTTCGTCCACCTTCGTCTTTTCGTCAATCTTCGTCTGATGAGTGGCAATCGTCTCCAAGGTTAATTTCAAATTCAGTAGATCACGATATGCCATGATACGCAGAGCCGGATCCGTGATCCGACGGTGATTCGAGCGTCAAATCCGCCGGATTGCGAATCCGGCCGGACACATACTCTCGCAATCGTGATCTACTGAAATTCATATCACTACCTACTTAATGAACAGTCTCTCTGCAACAGACGACCGAGCGTCTGAGCAACCTGGGGGCCAGGTTATATATCCTTCGACCTGGCTGGATCGCCGCGGGCGACTGGCACTGATTTTCTTTCTGCTAGCCGCAGGATTACTCTATTGGGCCACACTGGATACGGGCCTGACGCCATCAGAACTGCGGGGCGGCGATCTCATCACCCACCAGTACGCTCAGGTGCAGGCCCGGCCCTCCAATGCGCCTGGCTATCCCCTCTACACCATGGGGGGCTGGCTATGGTTTCATGGCTGGCGACTATTTTTCCCTCATGCAAACCCCATCCCCATCCTATCCAGCTACTCCACGCTGTGGGCGCTGCTGGCACTGGCAGTCTTCTTTTGCGTCCTTTACCGCCTGACGCGCGGCAATCTGGTTATCAGTCTGGGGATAAGCGCGTTCTATGGGGTAACTTACTTTTTCTGGTACTATGCAGTCAGCACCGAACAGTATGCATCCGCGGTATTGCAGACGTTGGTCATCGTCGCGCTGCTTATAGCCTGGGACAATACGCCAAAAGATGGTTATCTATACGCATTGGCCTTTGTATTGGGGTTGTCCCTGGCGCACATGGTCACAGTGCTTTTCATTGCTCCGGGCGTCGTGGCCTTTGTGTTAATCAAACAGCCGGAATTGTTAAAGCGTTGGAAACTTATTCTCGCCAGCATTCTTCTGGCATTATCGCCGCTTATCGCCTACGCCTATGTCTATCTTCGTGGCGCACAACATCCTGAGTGGTGGGGGGTGGGCGACTGGCAGAACGCGCACCAATGGTTTTTGAGTTTTGTCTCAACCCGGCAAGGTCGAGATGAGATGACGTGGAATCTATTCCCGATCGAACTGAGCTTTTTTCGCTTAATCATCCAGGAAATAACACCACTCTTTCTCATCCTGGGCGTGGTTGGATGGTGGATGAGGGAAAGACGTTACCGTATTTTGTTTGTGCTGACCGCGGCCATCTACCTAGGTTTCATCTATATCGACCGCTTTGGAAACTGGTATCAAGTCATCATGCCTCTGTATCCACTGGTGCTTCTCGGATCGGCCGGAGCGTTATCCGACCTCTGGCAGAGGTTTCCATACCATCTCTGGCGAATCGCACTGACGATGGTGCTTATTGCCATGATTCTACTGAAGTTTGGCGAATCGTATCAGCGGGTGAATTTGCGCAATCGTCCTGACGATGTGGGGTTGGTTCCGGGTTGGGAGATCATCAAACAGTCGCCCCCACAGGACGCTGCCATCATTGCCAGCGAAGAGGAAAAGCTGGCGTTGGATTATCTCACCAACATCTGGGAAGTACGTCCTGATATTATAACAATTTCCCCCAAAGCGGCAGGCGAGGCGTTGGCCCAGGGACGCCCGCTGCTGGTCACTGCCACTGCGGCAGGATACGCCGCCACGGAAAGTGGTCTTCCTCTGCGTTATACCGCTTGGGGGCCGACGCTACTACTGGCCGAAATAAATCACCTACCAGACTTGTCCATGGATGACTTTGCACTGGTGGCGGCGCCATTGGGGGATGGTCTGGTGCTGGCCGGATTCCAGGTGTTGGCGCATGAAGCGCATTCCTCCTGGTGGGTGAGGCTGGCTTTGCAAGCAAAGCGCCCTCCCAAATACGATTGGGCCATTAGCGTGCGCCTGTTGGCCCAGGGACAAGAGATTGCCCAGAACGATCACGCTTCTCCGGCTCTGGGGGCCACGCCAACCACTAGCCTGCAACCAGGAGAAACTGTGTTCGATATTTTCGCCTTCGATCTTCCCCCCGCCACTCCAACCCCAGACGCTTTACGTATAATCATCTATCGCCAAATGGAGGATGGCTCGTTCGACAATTCAGCTATATTGGATTTTCCTATCACAAAAATCATCTATGTAGAGGAGTATAGGAGAACAATCCCTGGGCACGAATTCTCCAGGTGAAGCCGCAATGATCTTTCTTCTAGTTACCTGACACAAATTGGCTTTGTTAGTCGTCACTGGCCGCATGAATTCGGTTCTTGGGGCTGCGCCCCCGCCTTTGCTTCCTCCCCCGCTCCGAGGCGGGCGGGAGGAGGAGATGTGGAAAGGAATGGCTTGCGCCGCTCGTCCTCCTGCGGGGACGTTTTTTCACCCGATTTGTGTCGCATCTGGCCTCCAAGATGCTGTCGACGCCGGTAGACAGGCGGCCGCAGACCCTCAGCCCTGAGTTCAATCGGCAGGGAATATGAATATGAAATTTGTATCAGATTGCCAGATATTTTTTCACACCGTCACGCCCTTTGTGTTCTTTGTAGACGACAAAGGATACGGGAATCATTCCTGTGTGGATTGAAAACGATCCCGACTTTGCAACCACAAATATCCCGACACCGTAACCAATACAATAGCAGCGCCCATCCACTGCCAGGGCGCTGTTAGATATTCGCCCAAAACGAAACCTCCCAAAAGGATCGTGACCAGCAGGCGCAAGGGCATTAAGCTGGTAATGAGGGCGGGGTTGGCGCCACCAATGGCGGAAACCTGCATGACGTTTCCGAACATTTGAATACCAACAATGAAGGTGATGGCGTAGAACAGCGCTGCAGGAGTTGCAACCTGCCATTGGCCCCAGTCTTCGCCTGTCCCCAGGGTCAGCATGAAGTAAGTGCTGGCCAACGCCAGACTCTGCTGAAATAATATCATGCCACTGCTGACATGACGACGCCGGCTACGATGTATCAATTGAAAATAAGTCGCCAGAGTCAACATCGAGAAGGTGGCCAGGATCAATCCCCACAGATCAGAGGAGGTGAAGCTGGCAAAGATGTCCGACCAGTCTGTCACCAACACCAACATAGCGCCAAAGGTGGAGAGTATGAGCGCCCGGTAAGTGTAGCGGGGCGTGGATTCTCCAAAAAACAATGTGCCCAAGATGGGGACAGCAAAGGGCGTCATCAAATAAATCAATTGCACCCATATCGCCCGCGTCATTTCCACAGAAATGATATTGCTCACCGAACGCACAATGACAAAAAACACTAATACCCACAGCGCTCGAGAGTGAAAGATATGATTCAGGATATCTTTCCATGCACGCTTGTCTGTGCGACGAATGAGCCACATGCTGACCAATAATGTGGCTGATGTGCTTAGAAACAGTAGTGAGAATTTGGGAATTTCAGCGATGGCGCGTTTGGCCACTACCGGGTAGGCGCCAAAGATCAAATGTCCCAATATCCCCATCGTTACAAACCCCCAGACCGAGGTGTGGGAGACCAAACCAGAAGAGGAATTGACAGAAGTTGAGGAGGAAAGCATGAACAGGTATAGATGATAATGTTGGCGTCGCTGGCCTGTATCAGAGTATACTAGCCTCACGCTGTTTTTTCAAGACGATCTCTTTGTTTCCAGCAATTTCGAATTTGACGTTGCCCCAGGCCCTCCCAGCGATAGCAAAATATCGTTGTTAATGAAGGGCTTCCCCCTTCGAACACGAGCACAATGAGTGCCGGGAGGGACGAAAAGGGCAAGGGAGCCTCAAATATACACTGCCTTGCCGGTTTTCCCTGAATTTGGGATTGCAGCTTTGCTTCTTCTCTCCATGATGATGACACGAACTACGTCCTATTGGCTTAGTAGCCTGATATTGGCCATGATATTCGCCTGTGGTGCAGGCCTGGGCATGGGAACGATGGTTGCTAGGCATGCTTTAGCTCGTCCTACGGTTGCCCCCCCCACGCCAACACGCCCTCTACTCTCCACGCCAACACGCACGCCCACACCTACATTCGCCCCAACCCTGGCTGCACCTGAGGTCTATAATCTGGAGCAGAGGTTTATCAGCATCTACAACGAGGCCAGCCCTTCGGTGGTCAACATCACCACGAAAATTTTACGCCCAGATTTTTTCTGGGGCGCTGTGCCGGAGGAGGGTTCTGGATCTGGCTTTGTGTGGGATGATCAGGGGCGCATCATCACTAACTATCATGTCATCGAAGACGCACATAGCATCCAGGTCAGTTTTGGGCCCGGTGAGGTGGCCTCGGCAAAGGTGGTGGGGGCAGACCCTGCCAACGATTTGGCGGTGCTCCAGGTTGATAATCCACCTGACGATGTGCTGCCTCTGCCTTTGGGAAATTCCGATGACTTGAACGTAGGACAAATTGTTATCGCCATAGGCAACCCCTTTGGTCGTTTTCAGCGCACCATGACTTCGGGCATTATCAGCGCCCTGGATCGCACCATTCGCGTTGGTGAGGGGCAGGTGCTACGACGGGTCATTCAGACCGACGCTGATATCAATCGCGGCAATTCTGGCGGTCCGCTATTAGATTCTGCAGGCCGGGTTATTGGCGTCATTTCCGCCATTTACTCCCCCACGGGCGCCAATGCAGGGGTGGGTCTGGCCATTCCCATCAACAAGGCGAAGCGCGTTGCGCCAGTGCTCATCGAAAAAGGACGATTCGAGCACCCATGGTTGGGCATTGAACATCTCGGATATGAGATCACGCCATATCTGGCAAAGAGGCTGAATTTGCCCGTGGAAAAAGGGCTTCTTATCGCCCGTATTTACGATGGATCGCCAGCACTGCGAGCAGGCATTCATCCAGCAAATAAAGAAGTGGTTTTGGGCAATTACCGCTATCTCGTAGGCGGTGACATCATCACCGCCATCGATGATACGCCGTTGACGTCGTGGGAGGACCTGGACGCATATTTGCAAGAAAACACGGAGGTCGGGCAGACCGTCACGTTGGATGTCATACGCAATGGGAATCCTTTAACAATTCAAGTGCAATTGGGCGCACAACCATGACGCTCGATTCATACCACGCATCTTCAGATCAAGGACAACACATGCACACCACACTCTATCTCATTCGCCATGGTGAAACCAACGCCAATGTAGCAGGTCTGTGGCAAGGCTCCACCGATAGCCCTCTAAATGAACGAGGGTTGGCCCAAGCGCGGGCGCTGGCCCAGCGCATCGCCCGAGAGCATTTGCCCATTAGCGTCATTTACAGCAGCCCTTTACGTCGCGCCCGACAAACAGCAGAACTCGTAGCAGAGGCTTTGGGCGGCGTTCCCATCATTTTGGATGCAGGCCTGGCTGAATATCATTTAGGCGAGTGGGAGGGACTCAGTTACGATCAGTTACGGCATGAAAAACGTTTGTGGGAGCGCATGGCCGATGATCCCGATTTTGCGCCGCCTGGGGGAGAATCACCCCGACAATTTGCCATGCGACTTCTCCAGAGTTTCACAAAAATCATTCAGCAACACCCAGGCGAGACGGTGGCGATCGTTGGACATGGAGGCGCTCTGGCCACAACGCTTTCCCTGCTGATTGATAAACGGGGTGACGTTTGGCGACGATATCAAATGCTCAATGCCTCTTTGAGCAAATTGGTCTTTGATCCCGACCCTCAGTTGGAATTTTTCTCCGATATCTCTCATCTGGAACGCATTGGCAATCTGGGAGCGTGGCAGTAGATGGATGCGAACAACGAGCGACGGCTCATTTCCCAGAATGTGAATGGCGTGCGAGCCATTTACCAAAAGAGGATCATGAACTGGTTGGACACAGCATCGCCCAACATCCTTTGCTTGCAAGAGACCCGGGCCCGAGAGCGCAATGTGGGATGGCGTATCGATTATTTCTTTGTGGCACACGAATACATGCACAAGATCACCGACGCAATCATTTTCACCGACGTAATGGGCAGCGATCACTATCCGGTGGGTATAAAATTATCCACCTAGTACTCAGTCAAATGTAGTTTGATAGAAATCCTCTTGTGGCCGTGGCCCTTACCATCGAGTAAACTCGGACTCTCCAGGCGCTTTGCGCCAGCGGTCGACCTCCGTCGACCGTCTCTGGTTGGTGAAGGGACGGCGTAGGCCAGCCGTTGGCCAGAGGCCTATAGAGACCGACTTCAGTCGGCCTGTCGGGCCGGCCGTCGCCTTCTTCCCTCAAAGCAGACTTGACTTAGTACCAGTCACATTCAAACGCTTGATGGTGGTTCTTCGGACGAAAAATAATCAGCATCCGCCTCTGTCATTCCCCTGCTGTAAAATGCTTCTGGATTTTGGAGATATCGACTTCGGTTGATTTTCAAACTCAGGCGGTTGATGAGTCGCTGATTCTGAAAAGCATCCCAGGAATAAACAACACACGTATTGGCAAAGATGTCGTGGAATCCCTGACGCTGATCATCAATGGTGATCCACAAAAAACCAAACCCGAAGGCGAGAAAAGAGAGTATATATCCGACATAGCGACGAGTGCTACGGGCCAATGTCAACGGCTCGCCATCCATACAAAAAATGCGTAACCCCAAAAAATACTTACCGGGCGTTTGGCCGGCCAATGTCCAAAAGGTGATGGTGTATAACGGGGCAAATGTCAATGTAAAAAGAGCCAACAACATCCTGGCGGAACCACAAGCAATTCCGGGAACTGAAGGCCCGATCTGACAAGTGGCGACATCTAAACCAACAAGTTGAAAAAGATAGCTGGATACAACGGCAACAATGGCGATAAGACTGAAAATAATACCCCGATCGATAAGAAAAGCGATAAGACGGCTGACAAATCCAGCATAGTGACCACGCAACGAATAAACAGGTTCACTCATTTCTTTTCTCCAAATTACGACGTCGGATAACCTCCTCGATGGACATGGTGGCCTGTTCCAACACCTCGGTGGGCGGCAAGGGAAGTTCCTGTCGAGCAGGACGTCGTAGCAACGAACGCATAAACATCTCCACTACCGAGTCAGATGTAACCGTGCGCGCACGGACCTCATCGGCGATCTCGCCCACCAGACCGATGCTTTGTCCCTGCACTATCTGGGCAATGGCTTCGGGATTCTCCTCCTGCAGATAATCAAGATAACGATCACCGACGACCTGCACCAGCGCCTCCAGCTCCTCAGGATTCGATTTGGCGTAGTCAAGATAGGCGCTAACTTGAATGCGGACCAACTCCTGAACGGCATCCTTATTATCAATATTCAGGTATGCGATGTAACGATCCGCCACCGTTCGCACCAATTCATCCACTTCGGTGGGATTGTCGATGATATGCTTCAGATACATGCCCGCCTGCACCTGAACCAGCGTCTGAATGGCCTCGTTCATGCTCAGAGAGAGCACCACATCATCAATGAGCTGCGGGATGAGATCCTGCGCCATAGCTTTGCTATAAGGTTCTTCCTGGCGTCCTGTCTCCACCCAATACGCCACGAGCGCCTCAACTTTATGACGCGAAGCGCGCCATCTCTTTTGCGCTGGTCGGAATAAAGGTATACGCATAAAAGGCCCCACAAGATTTCCGGCCAAATTCAATACCCGATCGGTGGTCTCAGCAATAGAAAGCACAGGTCTGCTGATGAGCTGTGGCCCATGAAAGATAGCGCCGACAATGAGATGTCGCAGCAACACGATATCCGATTCTTGCTTGTGCGGACCATCATCCATCATTTCTTCGATGGGATGCTGTTTCTCCCAGGCGCGCGTCCGAGTCAGCAACTCATCGCTCCCCACCAAAATGCTGCCCACAATCATCCGCACCAACGAGTGATAGGCTGCCAGGTCCGGATCTTTTCGTCGGGGAACGATCTTATATTCCCCATCGAGGTAAATGGGCTTCTCAGATTTCGACATGATATCCATTCGCAGGCTTGATTGGAATGACGATTTTGGATTCACCAGTAAGAACGGCCACCGCACGATAGGAAGAAGCGCCTTCCTCCATGCTGATTTCCTCATCGCGAAAACGATAATCCTGCTTGCGAATAAACTCACCCAATTGAGCGATAAGTATTTCCCACAGTCGCTCGTGGATCGCTTTCAATGTTGATGAAACGCTTTTGGGAGCCAACCGCAACGCTATCATTAAATGATTAAAGCACATCCCGCCCGCATTCTCCAACAGATCCGCCCAGGCGTCATCCCAATGCGCCACAAGCTCTTCGATGGCTCGTTGCTCCGCGTCCTGCTCATGCAAACATGCGGGACAATCATTTCGCTGAGAGATCAAAGACGTATGGATTCTCTTGTGGCCACGCGAAAAGATAGATCCGCGAGAAGCTGACGCACGCGACATCTGGCGTAACGCCTCTTTGAGCATGGCCTGTTCGATGACAGCAGCGCCTAGTTTGGCGCCTGGAAATGTTAAAATCTCCTGGCTATGGAGTGCGCAAAACCCCATATTCTTTATCAACCGTTGCCGCAGACCGAAATCGTTGACGCTTTCGTACATTACGCCATCAAGATACTTCCGGCCAGACTGGCGCCCATAATGACATATAAAACACCCATGTTGTTCACGGAGAATGTGTTCTAGAGCTTCAAGCGTAGCGTTGGGTTGAGTCATAACGGAAAGAACAGGGCGTGTGAACGATTGTGAAATACACAACACGGAATAAAATTTGGTTCAAAAACGTGAGCGAGAAACGGTCAAGGCAATAGCACACATTCATGCATGCGACCATCCACCTTCATGGTCAGAGGACGCTCGACGCGTGCATTGACGACAAACATTCCTTCTTCCACCACCGGGAGCGAACGCAGCCAGGGCCAATCGATGCGCTCATCGCCCCGTCCGGAGATATTAACATAGCCAATCCCCTGAGTGGTGATGTTGTGAAAGAAGTGCGACCCCTGAGAGGGCTCCACCCTAAAATCGCCATAGGTGGCCTCCACCAAAGCGCCAACTCCTGAGATATCAGCCCAGCGCACAGGGATGCCCAGCCAGCGGTCAGAGGTGCCCCAGCGCCCAGGACCGATAAGCAGATAAGGCCGTCCTTCTTTGATCAGACGAGCGTTCATGCGGCTGATCTCTGCTGCGATCTGCACCGTCTTGCCGACATCGAAACTTTCGGGCTTCACGAAAAGAATGTCTCTTATCTCCTGATTGACGAAATTACCCAAAGCGTGCATCGAATAACACTTCGCATGCTTTCGCTCCTCATCGCTGATATCCACCGGGCCCAGCTCCGAGCGAGCGGTCATGGGACGCAACTGCAGAAACGCAAACTCAGGCTGCCCTTTTTGCGCCAGCTTCAAATCCACCGAGAACTCCATTTCCACCGAGGTGCCCATTCCTTCTCTTCCCATCTCCAACACATCCACCAGAATGTCAGGAAGAGGAAACTGACGATATTTGAGCACATTGGCGAACGTTAGCACCCGGTATCCCTGAGCCATGATGGTGTCGCGAATGCGATTCTCTGCGGGAACATAGGTGCTGGAAAGATATTGCACCGCAGGTTCATCCGCCGCCTCGCTCACCTCGCGCCGCACCAAATTTTCCGACTCTGTAATATCCAAAGCATGATAATCCTCTCCCATCTTCAATGCGTAAAAATAGCGCTGTGCATTTTTTAGGATATCATCCACCGTGGAGCGCTGGGGCAAAATGTTGGGATATTTGGGACAAAAACGCAATGTACGTTCGCCCTCCACCACAGCTCGTCCCAACCCCAATGCGATGGTGGCGATGCCATCCTCCGGTTTCATACGAGCAAAAGGATAGTAATTATAGGATTGAGCCACGCCCGAAATGGCCGGATAGTAAAAATCGCCCACCAGCTCTCCCACCAGCCGCTGTACAATCACCGCCATCTTCTCATCTTCGATACGACGGCCAATACGGCGAGAAAAAGCCTTTGGCCCTCGAAAATAGGTCGAAGCATAGACCAGCTTGATGGCATGAATCAGATGCTCCAAACGCTTTTCCAGATTAGGATGCTCATTGGGCAGCATGTAAGTGCGATAGAGCCCCGCATAAGCCTGAAACTGAGCATCCTCCAACAAACTGGAGGAGCGCACAGCTACGGGGTATCGCACCTGCGAAAGAAACGCTCGTAGATCATTTTCAGCAGCTTTTGGAAAAATCCCCCACAAAAACCGGGTGGAAATCTCTCGATCCGAAAGCTCTTCGTGCGCCAAATAACCTAGCCTGTTGTTCTCAATGAACTCATCAAAAACCTCCGTAGTGATAACCAGGGTCTGGGGCACGTCAAGCTGGATATTTTCGTATTTTTTGGTAAGCGCCCGGTTCTCATTCAATAATGAAAGCAGAAACGCCAAGCCGCGAGCCTTACCGCCCAGCGACCCCTGCCCGATCTTGAAAAAATCGGTCATCAAATCGAAATCGTCCGCAGTGAAATCCACGACGACGCCTCGTTGTCGGGCCCGGCGACGAGCGTGAATGAGCTTGACTAGAAAACGCCGCAACGCCTCGATATCCTCGAAATCGTCCACCCGCAAATCACGCAACTTAGTTGCCAAAATCGTCTCGGTGCGAGTAAAAAGCCAACGAGAAAAGTCATTACGCTGGGCGTGAAAATAAAGCGATTCCGCTGGAACGGACTGCACAGCCCGCTCCAGGCTGCGCAGGTCCGAAGCCCGAGCAACCTCCCGCCCATTGGGCAGACGAAAGATGAAATCGCCAAACGCCAGGCTATAAACAAAGAAAGAATGAATGTCTTCCTGCACCCGCGGCGACGTCTTATTTAAAAATGCGGCGGAAAGCTCATCGGCTCGAGCGCGATTGCTGGGCTCCACACTGGTCAGCAACAGTGGAATATCAAAGTGGTTCTGGCGGATATTGCGCAGAAAATCTACACCGGCATTCGGGTCCAATACACCATTGCGGGGGAACTCCACATCGGAGATGACGCCCAACACATAGGGCTCGAATGCCTCGTAAAGCGCCACCGCTTCCTCATAAGTTTCCGCCACCAAAATCTTGGGGCGAGCGCGCATCACCAACAGGCGATGCTCCTCGTTGAGTTTGCCTTCCAACACCTTACGCGTTTGGCTGACCACCTCACGATAAAGAATGGGAAGGATGGTGGAAATGTGGAACGGAGAATTTTCAACGAACAAAATAACTCGCACCCCAGCCAAACGCGTATCTTGAGGAGCATTGCGCCGATCCTCCTCGCTTTTGACGATGGCCACCAATAAATCGGTATTTCCCGTCCACACATAAGCCCGATCGATGACTCGCTTTTCGCCTGCTACGCTGAACGCGGCCGGGTCCAGTGCTGCACTGTGAGAAATGAGAATCACCGGCAGATCCGGGCGCTTCTCCTTCACCGCCTGGGCGAAGCCCAGCGCATCCATATCAGCAATGCGGGGCATCGTAATGACCAAGTCATGGCGCTTAGCATCCAATGCACGAAGCGCTTCATCCGCAGTCGATACCCAATTGAGTTGTGGGGGATGACTGAGATTGAGCCCCCGGTACTCGTTGATGATCCGCTCCGAAAGCCTGCCATCCTCCTCCAAAATCCAGGCGTCATAGGGCGTAGAAACCAGCAATATACGCCTTACCTTCCACGCCATCAACTCATGATAGATTTTGAAGCTGGACTCAAAATCGCCCACTTCCACGATCAGTTGTTCGAGTTCTTTTTCGGAGTATTTCATAAGCCAGGCAGGCGCCGGGCAACGGGCCGACGCTGATCAACTATTATTATGCAACACTCGCCCATGCTTGCAAAACCTGAAAAATGAAGTGTCGCACCCATTGCCCCGAATTCATTCGGCCAGCGCCCCCGGGCCATGCGCGAGCAACGCCGGGTCACAGACCAGGCTGGGGAGCAGGAGAAAAGGGAGGGTGCAGGCGAGTCTGTAACTCGCGGGGCGACGCACAAGTGAAACACCTCTGAAAACGACCGGATCGATGCCGAAAAGTGCGAATTCGCGCTCCGATCTTGTCAAACCCTCCCACCATGTGGTATATTACCCCCGTTCGACGCACATCCCCTCTAATTTCGTGCGTCAAAAGTGTAGCGTGACAATGACGTTTCGCTTGATGAATGCAAACTTCTCTCAAACTGCATATATCCATCCTGGGAAATGCCATGGCGGCATCATTCCACAGGGTTCGCGCACCCTGCCTTCGATTTCGACAAGGCGGGTGTTTTCGCGTGAGCGGAGTGCATGCAACGGAACAAGCAAGCGCGACACAATTCGATCTTTGTCGAACAGAAAACCCGGCGGCTCAGCATCATACGATGTCTGATCGCCGGGTCTTCTTTTTCGAATACACCAATCCTTCAATCTTTTTCAACCCGTGTAACAAAAAAGGAGAACAAACAAAATGGACGCTTTCCTGGAATACGTTCAAGCACGCGATCCCAATCAGCCTGAATTTTTCGAAGCAGTGATGGAAGTTTACGAGTCCATCAAACCTGCGCTGGAGCGCCATCCCGAATATCGACAGGCGAAGCTGCTGGAACGCATTGTGGAACCCGAGCGTGTGGTGATGTTCCGGGTGCCGTGGATGGACGATGCGGGTGAAATCCACGTCAATCGCGGTTTCCGCATCGAAATGAACAGCGCCATCGGCCCTTACAAGGGCGGCCTGCGCTTCCATCCCTCTGTCAATCTCAGCATCCTCAAATTCCTGGCCTTCGAGCAGGTCTTCAAGAACGCCCTCACCACCCTGCCCATGGGCGGTGGCAAAGGCGGCTCCGATTTCGATCCCAAGGGTAAATCCGACACCGAGGTTATGCGCTTCTGCCAGAGCTTTATGATGGAGCTCTTCCGCCACATCGGCCCCAACACCGACGTGCCCGCGGGCGATATCGGCGTGGGCGGCCGCGAGATCGGCTTCCTTTTCGGCATGTACAAAAAGCTACGCAATGAATTCACGGGCGTACTCACAGGCAAAGGCCTGAACTGGGGCGGCAGCCTCATTCGCCCCGAAGCCACTGGCTACGGCGCGGTCTACTTCGCCGACGAAATGCTGAAAACCCGCAACGACACCCTGAAGGGCAAAGTGGCGTTGGTCTCTGGTTCCGGCAATGTGGCCCAATACACCACCGAGAAACTGTTGGACTACGGCGCCAAGGTCGTCACCCTCTCCGACTCCAGCGGCTACATCTACGACGAAGAAGGCATCGATCGCGATAAGCTGGCCTGGGTGATGGAGCTGAAGAACGTGCGCCGCGGTCGCATCAAAGAGTACGCCGAGAAATATCCCAACGCGGTATACACGCCCGTAGATCCCAGCCTGGACTACAACCCACTGTGGAACCACAAGGCGGATATGGCCTTCCCCAGCGCCACCCAGAACGAGATCAATGGAAAGGACGCTCAGCATCTCATGGACAACGGCGTCTTCGTCATCTCCGAAGGCGCGAATATGCCTTCCACGCCCGAGGCCATCGAAATCTACAAGCAGCATAAGATCCTCTACGGCCCGGCCAAGGCAGCCAACGCTGGCGGCGTCGCGGTCTCCGGTCTGGAGATGTCACAGAACAGCCTGCGCTTGCAGTGGACTCGCGAAGAGGTGGACAATCGCCTGCACAACATCATGATCGCCATCCACCGCCAGGCCTGGGAGACCGCCGAAGCCTACGGCGTGCCCGGCGACTTGCAGGTGGGCGCCAACATCGCCGGCTTCGTCAAAGTAGCCGACGCCATGCTGGATCAAGGTCTGGTCTGATGTGCGGCGCACCTGTATATAGACAGGTGATCCACATATCCAGGCTTCAACATCTAAACTAATCTGCGACGCCAAGGCTGTGTTCATAAGGGGTGTTGCATATGAAAGCCCCCGTCTCGTTGTGAGATGGGGGCTTTTTGATACAACCAACCATTCGAAACCAAAAGCTACGCTTTTTTCGCCTCATGCAAAATCTCGAACAGGCGGTTGGGGCTGAGGGGGATTTCGGTGATCTCGATGTCGTAATCGGCCAGAGCATTCTCGATAGCCTGGGCGAAGAGCGGTCCCACCGGAATCGCGCCCGCCTCGCCCACGCCCTTCACCCCCAGCTTGTTCAGAGGCGAGGGCGTCTCCTGGTGCCACAGCTCGATGTGCGGCACTTCCATGCTGGTGGGGATGAGATAATCTGCAAAGGACGCGGTGAGCAACTGGCCATTCTCATCGTACACGATCTTCTCGTAGAACGCGTTGCCAATGCCCTGGGCCACGCCGCCCCGCACCTGACCGTCCACAATC